>JAPKCP010000127.1 GCA_028822885.1 Yoonia sp.
GTTATATTTTCGCTTTACGCCTCTAATGGAGACGATCTTATGCTCTATACATTTCAGGTTTTGTGCTACGTTTGGTGACGCTCAAAAGTGCTTCTAATTTGTCAAGATTGAACTTTTCGCGCTTGTGCACATAATGGTGTGCATAAGCAAAATAGGTTAGAAATAAATACATCAAATCGATGTTTTGTAAAACCGTGTCGCGGGTCTCATTCTGGTACTCGCTTCCACATTTCTGGCCAGCAATGGTCGCGCAGATGTTCCCTTTGGTAGATATCGATGGTCTTCCGGGTTTGATGACGGTGCTAGCCAGCAACGGTCTCAACTTGATTAGGTGCTTCTTTTGCGCCGGTCATGAAGGCCACAGCATCCGACATGGTGTAGTCCTTGGGATCAATCACACACAGGCGTTTGCCCAGCCGGTGGACGTGAATACGGTCAGCAACTTCAAACACATGCGGCATGTTGTGGCTGATCAGGATGATTGGGATACCGCGCGAGCGCACATCTAGGATCAGCTCAAGCACACGCCGGGATTCCTTTACGCCCAAAGCAGCTGTTGGTTCGTCCAAAATAATGACCTTGGACCCGAAGGCCGCTGCCCGCGCAACAGCTACACCTTGGCGTTGGCCACCCGATAGCGTCTCGACAGCTTGGTTTATGTTCTGGATCGTCATCAGGCCAAGCTCAGATAGCTTATCGCGTGCCAGCTTTTCCATAAGTGGTCGATCGAGTTGGCGCAGCCATTTGCCCCGAAAACCCGGTTTGCGCAATTCACGGCCCATAAACATGTTGTCAGCTATCGACAGGGCAGGGGACATAGCGAGGGTTTGATAGACTGTCTCAATGCCCTCTTCACGGGCGTCAGTTGGCGATGTGAAGCGAATTTTACGCCCCTCAAGGAATATTTCACCCTCATCGGCAACAATTGCACCTGATATCGCTTTGATGAGTGATGATTTGCCAGCCCCGTTGTCGCCAATGACAGCCAGAATTTCACCCGGATAAAGGTCGAAATCGCAATGATCGAGTGCGGTGACTTTGCCATATCGTTTGACGAGCCCGCGACCTTTCAAAATCGGTTCCATTATGCTGATACCTTTCTGATCCACTGGTCGACTGCGACAGCCCCAATGATAAGCGCGCCGATAAGAAGAAAGGTCCATTGTGCGTCAGCCCCGGAAAGCCGCAAGCCAAGCGTGAACACGCCCACGATCAAGGCCCCAAATAGCGCCCCAAGAATTGAACCACGCCCGCCAAACAATGAAATCCCGCCAATCACCACGGCCGTGATGGATTCAATATTTAAAAGCTGGCCAGACGTCGGGCTGACTGATCCGATGCGTCCAATAAGGGCCCAGCCTGCGATTGCGCAGATAAAGCCGGTAACGGCATAGACGGAAATCAGCGTGCGCTTGACGTTTACGCCGGACAATTGTGCCGCTTCTGGATCATCACCCACCGCGTAAATGTGGCGACCCCATGCTGTTTGGCTCAGCAGATAGTAGAGTGCCGCAAAAATAAGGACCATTGCGATGACGCCGTAGGTGAAGTTCGCGCCACCACGGCCGTTTTCATCCGCCCCAATCTTAAAGGTTGTGCCAAGCAGCTGGAGGAGTGGGGCCTCAGCCTCAATGTCCTGACTTCGGATGGTAGCATTCGCAGAATAAAGGAAATTAGTAGCAAGCACGATCTGCCACATGCCGAGCGTTACGATAAATGGCGGCAGCTTCATGGCGGCGATGAGCCAGCCATTGAGCGCGCCTATCGCGGTGCCAAAGGCGAGGCCGAACACCACCGCAATTTCAACAGGCATGCCGTAGCGGAATGTGAATTGACCCATAATCACGCTCGATAACACCGCAATTGCACCGACACTTAGGTCGATACCAGCGGTCAGGATCACGAGGCTTTGTGCTGCGGCAACGATTCCAACAATCTGGACCTGTTGCAGAATGAGCGTGAGTGCGAAGGGAGAGAAAAACTTTGATCCAAGTAGCAATCCAAAAACCACAATGGACGCCACAAGCACAAAAAGTGGCACAAGGGCGGGATTTACATGGAGCGCATGCTGCAGCCGGGCGAGAAATCCCCTTCGGGTCTGCCCAAACTCTGCGACGGCCTCTGTCCGGTTCGATTGGACGACGGACTCATAATTGTCGGTGTCGTTTGGCATCACGGCTCCCCTCGGCATGTTTGTCTGGCTCGTTATGGCAGCCTATAGTAGAAAAGGGCAACAGATGTTGCCCCTTTCAAAACTTATAGACTTGGGATCAACCCCAGCAGAGGGCAGTGCCTTCGGCGACTGAGATGCTCTCAACGCCATCGACAGGCTGATCAGTAACCAGTGCCACGCCGGTATCAAAGAAAGCTTTGCCCGGTGTATTCGCTGGCAACGTGCCGTCAGTAGCAAATTGTACAATCGCCTCAATGCCTTTGGACGCCATCAAAAGCGGGTACTGCTGCGCTGTTGCACCGATCACACCATCTGCGATGTTCTGAATGCCCGGGCAGCCACCGTCGACTGAGACAATCAAGACATCGTTTTCACGGCCAATAGACTTTAGCGCTTCATAAGCACCGGCAGCCGCTGGTTCGTTGATTGTGTAGACCACATTGATCTCAGGATCAGCCGCGAGCAGGTTTTCCATCGCACGACGGCCACCTTCTTCGTTGCCTTGGGTCACGTCGTTACCAATGATGCGGGGATCGTCTTCGTCGCCATTTACATTTGGATCGGCGAGATCAATACCAAAGCCCTGCAAGAAGCCTTGGTCGCGTAGAACGCCAACAGTTGGCTGGCTCACGGCAAGGTCAAGCATCGCGATTTTTGCAGTCGCTGCGTCGTCACCGAGTGTTGCAGCAGCCCACCGACCGATCAATTCACCGGCAAGAAAGTTATCTGTCGCAAATGTGGAATCAGCCGCGTCAATTGGGTCCAGCGGTGTATCAAGCGCGATAACAAGCAGACCAGCTTCGCGGGCTTGTGTGACCGCGCCAACAATAGATGATGTGTCGGATGCGGCGATCAGAATACCAGATGCGCCGTCTACGATGCATGTCTCAATGGCTGCCACTTGTGTTTCGTGGTCGCCGTCAACTTTACCAGCGTATGAGCGCAGTGTGATACCTGCGGCTTCGGCTGCGGCTTCAGCGCCTTCACGCATTTTCACAAAAAACGGGTTAGTGTCTGTTTTTGTGATTAGGCAAGCGGACGTGCCGTGGCCATCAGCCATTGCAGCACCCGCAGTTGTGATGGCAGCAAGTGCTGTACCGATAAGAAACTTTTTCATGTTTTCCTCCCAGAAAATGTCAAAACGAGGCCGTCAGCCCCGCGTTACCCTGCCCGAAAATTAAGAGCCGATGCGCATATGGAAGACGATTCTTGGCCCGCTGTCAATTAATTAGTTAACTTTCTTTATTAATCATTTTTGGGTATTTGTGATCTTGGAGGATACCTCTATGAAGGCGGGAATGGAAAACGCAGTTGTCAGATCTTTCAGCGCCGGACTGAGTCAGAAAGGTGTGCGCAATCACAACGAACGGCTGCTGCTTTCCTTATTGCAGCGCAATGGACACATGCCAGGCAGCGACTTGGCAAAGCTATCGGGTCTGTCTCCGCCAACTGTGTCGGCGATTCTTAGGGGCTTGGAAAGCGATGGTTTACTCGCACGCGGAGATCCGGTCCGGGGTAAAGTTGGCAAGCCATCCGTGCCGATGATGCTGTCACCTAATGGCGTTTTATCGTTTGGGCTTAAGATTGGGCGGCGGTCTGCAGATCTGCTGTTGATGGATTTCACTGGCGCTGTGCGCCAGCAAATGCAGTTCAATTACGCGTATCCGGTCCCCGAGGATGTGTTCGCGTTTCTGGCTGAATGTATCGCGCAGATTTCTGCAGATTTAACTGCAGATCAGGCCAACCGTATTTGTGGGATCGGGGTCGCGGCCCCTTTTGAAATGTTGAATCGGCACGGCGCGACGGGCCGGAAAGTCGACGATTTTCTGTCTTGGAAGGACGTGAACATTCCACGTGAAGTCGCGAAGTTTAGCACTTTGCCTGTGTCCGTTGTCAACGATGCAACGGCGGCCTGTCAGGCGGAACACGTCTTTGGGCGTGGTAAGGAATTTAGGGATTATGCCTATTTCTTTGTTGGTGCGTTTATTGGCGGTGGGATCGTTTTGAACCATTCGGTCTTTGAAGGACGGCAGGGGAATGCTGGTGCGCTTGGCTCACTGCGCAGTGTCAGCCCACTTGGCGAAAGTATGCAGCTTGTTGACATGGCCTCGATCTATTTGCTTGAAAAGCGCTTGGCTGAGGTTGATCTGGACCCCGCTATTCTGTGGCAACAGCCGCAAGACTGGAGCAGTATCGCCCGCTACGTTGATCCGTGGCTTGGGCAAACTGCGCAGGAGTTGGCCAAAGCCAGCCTGTCGACTTGTTCCGTGATTGATTTTGAAGCAATCCTGATCGACGGCGCGTTTCCTGATGAAATACGATCCGAACTGGTTGAAAGGGTGCGGCGCTACATTGCAAACCAAGATACGCGTGGCTTGCTGCCCCCTCAGATCGAAACAGGCATGGTGGGTGGCAATGCACGCGCGATTGGGGCCGCTTGTGGGCCAATCTTCTCGCGCTTTATGTTGAACACCAACGCAGGACTTGCAGTGGCCTAATGCTGGCAGGGCAATGATCAAACTTGAAGTGTGCATTGATACGCCAGATGCTATCGCAACCTGCGTGGCAGAAGGCGTTGATCGGATCGAGTTGTGTAGTGCGCTGTCAGTTGGTGGCTTGACGCCATCACGCGGTTTGATGGCCCTCGCGGCACAATCAGCGGTTCCGGTTCACGCGATGATACGCCCCACTACTGGTGGCTTTGTGATCAGCGATGCTGCATTTGAGGTCATGATGTCTGACATCGCCGCCGCCCGCGATTATGGGTTGGTAGGTGTTGTGCTTGGGGTCTTGAGCGCTGATTGTAAGTTAGATCGTAAGCTCCTTGCAAAATTCATAGCCGCCGCTGGCCCGCTTGAAGTCACACTTCACCGCGCCATCGACCTTTGCGTTGATCCTTTGGAAGCTGTCGATGTGGCTGCTGACCTTGGGATCACGCGGATTTTGACGTCTGGAACCGCGCAAAATGCCTTCGTCGGGCGCAGTATGATTCGTCAAATGGTGGATCGTGCCGCAGGCCGACTGACGATTATGCCGGGTTCTGGGGTAACAGCTGCCAATGTTCGCCAACTCGTTCAAGAAACTGGGGTTCGCGATGTACATGCATCCTGCGCCACAACAATACCTGAGGCTGGGAACGTTGCAGAATTTGGTTTTGGGCCCACCGATAAACGCGTCACTGATAGCGAAACGATCCGGGCGATGCGGCTTGCGCTAGACGGCCTCTGACGATGTGACCGCAGCGGTCAGACCAACTTGGTCCAACCGCAGGTCTGCATCGAGCAATAAGCAATCAGCGATAGGCAAACCAATGATCCCCGACTTATCCGTCAGACCTATCGCATCAAACGGGTTGCTACGGCACATGCGTAAGGCCGTTTCCAAATCCACGCCGTAAGTCACCAGATTTTGCAGCGCCTCCAGCAAAGTCAGATGCGCCCCAGCCAATGACCCTTCGGAATTGACCAGCCGACCGTTTTGCAGCTGAATACTTTGCCCATAAAGGTCAAATTGCGAAGGCCCACCGACAGTCGACATCGCATCCGACACAGCAATCATGCGGTGCGCTTTGGGGCGGGCACGAATGGCAAGAGCGACCATCATCGGATCGACGTGGATACCATCCGCGATGATTGAACACCACGCATCGCTCGCGATCGCAGCCCCCGTCACACCCGGCGTACGGTTCAACATCGGGGACATTGCGTTGAAGAGGTGCGTAAAACAGGTGGCTCCCGCAGCGACCAACGCCATCGTGTCAGCAGCGGTGGCATCACTATGACCAATCGACACGACCGCCCCCAAATCGCGCAATGCACTAACCTGTACCGGCGTCGCCGACTCAGGCGCAACTGTTATCAGCGTCGCCAAACCAGCGTCGCGCAATGCCCGGACAAGCGTTAAGGTGTGCTCATCAAGCGGTCTGATATGCCGTTCTGCATGCGTGCCGCGCCGTAACGCAGCAATATGTGGTCCTTCAATATGCAAACCAATCACGCCGGGACTATTTTTTGCAGCAATGGCCGCCTCAACCGCCGCCTGCATCACGCTGGATGCGTCTGTGATCACCGTTGGTAGCAACGCTACAGTGCCAAAAGACCTGTGTGCGGCTGCAATCGTCTCAATTCCTGCCCGTGTTGGGGTCGTGTTCAACATCACACCACCGCCACCATTAACCTGAATATCAAAGAAGCCCGGCGTGAGCAGGCCTTTGTGATGTGTTGCGACATCAATTCTGGGCACGTCTTTGGTGGGTTTTAAGTCGATTACATGGTCTCCGCTGATGCAGACCGCGTGATCCGTCAGAAGACAAGAGCCATCAAAAACTTGATCTGCGGTGATCCACTGCATCATGACCGCATGCCTTCCAATTGCTGACTGGCGTAAATGGCGGCACCTAACGCACCACTTGCATCACCGTGCTGGGCCTGCGTGATAATTGGCGGATCGGTGTTTGCCAGCAAATGGCCATCAAGCGTTAAAGCTAACTCTCCCTGCAGTCCATCAATCATGCCAAGGCCACCGCCAAGGACAATCATATCCGGGTCGCTCGTCCGAGTAATTACCCCAATCAACATTGCAGCAAGATCCAGCCACGCTTTGCGCACATCAGGGTGCTTTGTCAAAATATCTTGTGTGGTCGCCGTCACGCCCGCAATCTGTTGGGCCAATCGCACAAGTCCTGGTCCTGCCAAATAAGTCTCAATACACGCCATCAATCCGCAGCCGCAGGGGATCAAGGGCAGGCCGTATTGTTCAACAAAACGCGCAGGCAGTGGCAAATGCCCGAATTCGCCGTGTTGCCCGTTCATATCGGGGACAATCTGACCCTCGATCGCTTGCCCACCTGCGACACCTGTCCCGATTACTAGTCCGACGACGTTGCGGTGGCCTTTCCCAGCCCCCATCGCGGCCTCTGACAAAGTAAACGCACGACAATCGTTGATAATCGCAATCTCGCGCCCAGTAGCGTGGCTTAAATCAGCGCCAAGCCGTTCGCCGGTAGCTGGCAAATTCGCGGTCAGCATCACACCAGTACGCGGATTAATCAGGCCGGGTGTGCCCAGACCGATGGCTGTTAGTGCGGCTTGGTCTTCAAGCCATTTGATCTGTTGGGTAATTCCAGCAAGCATCGCGCCATATGACGTCGTTGATGTTGGAATACGATTGCGTGCAACTTCATTGAGGTCAGCGTCAAATACACGCGCTTCAATCTTCGTCCCACCCAGATCAATGCCACCAATCATGAGGCAGCCGGAGGATAAAGCGTCACGCCTTCGACCACGCGGGTCAACGTGCCTTGGCCCACAAAAGGGTCATCAACATTCAACCCCATGCGGGCTGAAAGCACTGCAGCAATGACCTGCGCAGCGGCGGCTTGGACAACAGCTCCCCAAGTGTCATTGACGGCTGTGGGTTCAATTTCGGTTACAGTAATACCCGCAAATTGCACCCGCAATTCCGCAGCCAAGTCCCGGTCATATCGTGCAATCACAGGGTCGTTTGAGATCAGACAAAGCACATGCGTGTTCGGGGCGATGAACGACTTTGGCCCGTGGCGGAACCCCAACGCGCTGTCCCACAAAACGGGCGTCTTGCCAGCCGTAAGTTCCATAATCTTAAGCGCAGCTTCGCGGGCGGTATAACGCAAAGCACCTGATCCAGTGACAACCATGCGGTCGGGCAGGGCCATCTCATGGGCCAAAGTAGCAAAGCCCGCTAGCCGATCTGTCAGACCCGCCGCAAGGCTCGCAAAGACATCAGCTGGTGGTTCAGGATCAAAAATCGTAAGGGCCGTCAACAGCATCGTCGTGTAGCTGCTGGTCATTGCAAAGCCCTGATCATGGGTGGCATCCGGTAACACGATTGTCTTTTGGTGAATGGCAGGCCGTGTGGCCAGCGCACTTTGCGCGTTGCATGTGATGTTCAAACGCGGTGCATCAGGGCAAAGTGCGTCAAGCACGTTCAGAACGCCAATGGATTCAGCGCTATTGCCTGATCGTCCAAAGCTTACAACTAGTGGCTTTGCCGCCCCAAGAAACTGATGCGGTGCCGATACCAGATCGGTTGATGCGACTGATTTTAGGGGCAGATCGCTTGTCGTGGCCAAAGCAGCGGCAATGAAATCACCAATATATGCGGACGTGCCAGCACCCGAAAACCACACCTCTGTCGCACCACTTGCAGCGATCCAAGCACGCAGCGCATCGCGTTGTGCAAGAACCTCTGCACCAAACTGCGTCCAGATCGCGGGCTGTGCGTGAATTTCGCGCCAAGTGTGCCATTGGGTGAGGTCTGTCATGTCGTGCGGGTCACTTTCATTAGCGTTTTGGGGCTGTCGGGGTCAAACCCAAGCCGGTTCGCGGTCGCGTGTATGACCGGGTATAACTGGCAGAGCAATGCAGCAGCGCTTGCTGGCCCGCAAAGGTCGTCAACCGTGACTCGAACACGCAGGATCGTGGCACCCTCGGCCGCAAATCGGTCCTCTGCGGCTTTCAAACTGGGCTGACTGGCAGCGTCCCCTGCATTCAGGCTTAGAACCGTGAGTGGTTTTGTGGAAAGCTGCAGGGGGCCGTGCAAAACCTCAGAAGCGGAATAAGCTTCGGCATGCAGTGCACAGGTTTCTTTCAATTTCAGGGCAACCTCTTGGGCGACCCCAAAACTACACTGTCGCCCCAGAACATAAATGTGTTGCGCGTCGGCGAGGGTCTTTGAAATCGTATCAGCATCAGGCAGAGCAGGGATCCCTTTTGCGAAAATGGCCGCGGCGGCTGTGCATTCTTCCTTAAAGCTCGGGTCAATCGCGGCCAACAACGCCATCCCCGCGCCGATTGAGCCAACAACGGTCTTCGTCGCAGGCACGGCAAGTTCGCGGCCCGCCCCAACTGCAATCGTGCACTCACTTGCTGCTTCAACCTCGGACCCAGCGACATTGGTGATGGCTACGCAGCGCTTGGCCCCTTTTGCGCAGGCCACAAGGTCGTCACTCGCGCCCGATTGCGAAATCACAAGCGCCAAGGCGTCGCCCATCGCCACGCCGTCGCCAAGTGAAAATAC
>JAPKCP010000417.1 GCA_028822885.1 Yoonia sp.
CAAGGCCGCAATCACCCTGATGGCGGGGCCGAATTTTCTGTGATGTTGCAACCGGTGGAGACATAATGACCCGTAAAGTGTTGATCGTTGATGATGACCGAGAGGTGCGCGAAGCGCTTGGGCAAACTCTTGAAATTGCAGGGTTGACCCCAATCTTGGCGTCAGCGTTCATTGCCGCAAAAGACCATATCACTGTCCAGTTTGAGGGCATCATCATTAGCGATATGATGATGCCGGGACGTGATGGGTTCCATTTGTTGGACTACGCGCATCAAGTGGACCGCGATTTGCCTGTGATCTTGTTGACTGGTCAGGGTGACGTGCCAACGGCAGTGAAGGCGTTGGATGGTGGGGCTTTTGCGTTCCTTGAAAAACCATGTGGGCCGCGCGATCTGATGGTTGTTGTTGAAAAGGCTTTGATGGCACGGGATCAAATTCTCAAAACCCGTGCGATGAAGCGTGAAGTGGAACACGGCGACGCTGCCGCCCGGATGTTGTTTGGGACATCTGACCAAGCCAAAGCGCTTCGTGACCGGACGCGGGCCGTTGCAAAAGCGCATGCCGAAGTTGTGGTGACGGGCGAACCGGGGGCAGGGACGTCCAAAGTCGCAGAAGTTATTCACCTGTTGTCAGCTGCTGCCCGCGATCCTTTCGTGAAACGCGCAGGGGCGGCATTGACTGTTGATGCTTTAGAGGATGCCATCGCCAAGGCTGACACTGGCACTTTGTTTATTGACGAAGTGGGTAGCCTTCCGGTGGCTAGCCAATTCTTTCTGGCAGAACAGCTTGATGGTGGGATTGGGCCGCGCATAATCGCGGGCAGCACCCATGATTTTGACGGAGAAGTGGCGGCAGGGCGGTTCCATGGTGACCTGTTCTACCGGCTCGATCTGATGCGGGTGCATATCCCTGCGCTGCGAGAACGGTCAGGGGATATTCCCATCCTGTTTCGCCATTTCGTAGCGCAAGCGTGCGAGCAAGCCAATTTACCGGTGCCGGAAATTACAGCCGATGTGACAGGGCGCTTGATGGCGCAAGAGTGGTCGGGCAACGCGCGGGCGCTGATGAATGCTGCCATGCGGTTTGCGATGGGTCTGCATGAAGTTGAACCAAGCAAGACGCTTGGGCTTGCCGATCAGATGGCACAAATTGAGAAATCATTGATTGTGGATGCGCTGCGGCGCTGCAACGGGCAGGCTACTGAAACGGCCAAGGCGCTGCACCTCCCACGGAAAACGTTTTACGACAAACTGGCAAAACACGGACTGCGGGCCGAAGACTTCCGGCTTTCGTAGTGTGCGGATTTCCGCACGGTTGGCGCTAACGTCTGTGTGAGATTCGGGACAAGTTAGGTCGCGAGTGTAATCAATTTATGCGTAGGCCTCTGAAAATGCTTATTTTCCTGTCCCTGAATGAATTGCTTGTTGGTTCTGTAAAAACACTGTCTGTTTAGTATCAGCGTCGCCCCGAAAGGGATGGCGAAAAGTTTCCAGGGGAGGAAAACCAATGAAATTTACGAAACTCGCAAGCCTTATCGCCGCTGCATCCATCGCTGCATCCGCTGCTGCTGCAGACAGCCATGCGGCTGGATGTGACGACGGCGAAGTCGTTATCAAGTTTAGCCACGTCACCAACACTGACCGTCACCCTAAAGGCATCGCAGCCACTTTGCTGATGGAGCGCGTGAACGCTGAGATGGACGGCGCAATGTGCATGGAAGTGTTCCCGTCATCTTCACTTTACAACGATGACCAAGTCCTCGAGGCGATGCTGCAAGGCGACGTTCAGATGGCGGCCCCATCTTTGTCCAAGTTTGAAGCGTTCACCAAGCAGTTCCGCATTTTCGATCTGCCATTCATGTTCACAAACATTGCAGCGGTTGACGCGTTCCAAGTGTCTGAAACTGGTCAGGCGATGAAGGATTCCATGCAGCGTCGTGGTCTTCAGGGCCTTGAGTTCTGGCACAATGGCATGAAGCAGTTTTCTGCGAACGTACCACTTGAATCACCGACAGATGC
>JAPKCP010000418.1 GCA_028822885.1 Yoonia sp.
GCTTCCATCACGGTTGGGGCTTGGGTGAACCCCATGCGCACCAGAAACATGCGCAGGCCTTTTTCGTCAATGCGGCTGCCAACGACGGCTTTGAACGCAGCCTCACGCAGTAAGGACCGCGGCGGCACACGTTGCGACGCCGCATTAAGCGACGTGAGCAGGACGTATTGTGCAGGCATGCCATGGCTTAGCGCTGCAAGTGTCGCCATCCTTGCCGCAGAAATATCTGCATTCGGTGATACGCGATCATAAGGCAAGCAGTCCCACGCAGGGAATGTAAAGACGGGCATATCAGGCGCAAAGAACCGGATTGCAGATTCCATTGCTGCCAATCGTTTGTCATCGCGCGCAATGTGGACCAAAGGCCCGCCCGATTTGGCGATTTCTTGCAAGATCAGCTGGGCGTCAAACCCTTCGGGTGCGCCAGCGACGGTGATGTGATTAGGTTTAGACATGACCGTGATCTACCCCGCAAACCGCGCGTGTCAACTGTCTACCAAAACGGAACAGTGAGGTTGTGGTACATGCCATACATAGAGGTCACAAAAATAGAGATCATGCCGATGACTTGGGTCCAAAGCCGATGGCGCAGCAACATTTTATAAAGGGATTGGACGTCTGTTGCATTTGTCTCAATATGTTGGGCGCTCGACAGACTAACCGCACCAACAATGCTGAGAGGTAGAACAATAAAGAACAGGGCTTGGGCAAATTCTATACCGTAAAAGAACGCCAGCACAATCAGCACCGTATTGGCAAAGCTGACAAACATCAGCAGCCACGGACCAGACGAGCGGGCGATGCCCAACAACCGGTTCACGTTCACGCGGACGATATCGATCAAATCCTGTTCCGCGTCACCGCCATATTTGCGGGCGCGTTGGATTAGGTCATACGGAACACCAAGAACCCAATGGCTCATGGTGGACCACAGCACAGCAATACCGATCCAAAACCAAAGGTTCGAGAAAGATCGCATATCAATGACGTCGAAAAGGGCATCTGTCCAATTCACGGGTGGCAGCCTCGTGTGGGGGTTATTTAGAGGAACAATAGCCGTGCAATCCGCGCTTGCCCATACTTGTGAAGGGCGCAAATCCATGTAACCAATCACCTGTGACCAGAAAGGCCCGATCATGACCCCAATCGTTCCGCCCTTCCCCGCCGCGCGCTTGCGACGGATGCGTAAATCGCCAGCGTTGCGGGCGATGATGCGTGAAAATACTGTCACAGTAGATGATCTGATTTGGCCTATATTTGTAATGGCAGGCTATGACGCTGAAACGCCTGTTGCGTCGATGCCCGGTGTGGTGCGTCGCACGGTTGATCGTGTCGCCTTAGCCGCGAAAGAAGCCCAAGACCTTGGCATCCCTGCGATTTGCATCTTTCCATACACCAACATGGATTCGCGAACCGAAGATTGCGCAGAGGCGTGGTCGCCAGACAATCTAACAAACCAGGCAATCCGGGCCATCAAAAATGTGGCCCCAGAAATAGCTGTGATGACTGACATCGCTTTGGACCCTTACAACATCAACGGCCACGACGGGTTTGTCGAAGACGGCGTTATCGTGAACGACCGGACCGTCGCGGCATTGGTGAAAATGGCATTGGCACAGGCCGACGCAGGTGCTGATATTCTGGGACCGTCTGATATGATGGACGGGCGGATAGGTGCGATCCGTGCTGCACTTGAAACGCATGGCCACCAAGACGTGACAATCCTAAGCTATACCGCAAAATACGCCTCTGCATTCTATGGCCCTTTTCGAGATGCTGTTGGGGCCTCTGCTGCTTTGAAAGGCGACAAGAACACCTATCAAATGGACCCCGGCAATAGCGACGAGGCCATGCGCCTTGTTCAACGCGACCTGCAAGAAGGTGCGGATATGATCATGGTCAAGCCGGGCATGCCCTATCTGGATATTTGCCGCCGTGTAAAAGAGGAATTTGGCGTTCCGACATTTGCCTACCAAGTGTCTGGCGAATACGCGATGATCCAAGCCGCGGCGCAAAA
>JAPKCP010000128.1 GCA_028822885.1 Yoonia sp.
GCGTAACCGGACTGTATGTATATTGTTGCGGCTCTTTACCATTTCACCCGATTTCCTGACCCAGCGTTACTGCGCGGGCCGTTGTTGGACTGTTGCCAAAACCACAAAATTGGCGGGACTTTACTGCTGGCCCACGAGGGGGTGAACGGCACTATTGCTGGGACCCGTGTTGGGATTGATGCCGTCCTCGACCATTTACGTGCTTTGCCCGGATGTATCACCCTTGAGCACAAGGAAAGCTTGTCTGAGACGCCCCCATTTAACCGAATGAAAGTCCGTTTAAAACGAGAGATCGTGACGATGGGGCAACCTGATGTCGATCCAATCGCCGGGACTGGGCATTACGTTGCACCCTCAGATTGGAACGCGTTGATCACCTCACCAGATGTTGCCGTTATCGACACCCGCAACGACTATGAGGTGGGCATCGGAACATTTAATAGAGCTATCGACCCCGAAACGAAGAGCTTTGGTGAATTCCCCGCATGGTGGGAAGCGAACAAGGATAGGTTTCATAACAAGAAAATCGCGATGTTCTGTACAGGCGGTATCCGATGTGAAAAATCAACAAATTACCTGATCGGCCAAGGTGTAGAAGATGTCTACCATTTGAAAGGTGGTATCCTAAAATATCTTGAAGAGGTTCCGCAGGAAGACAGTACATGGGACGGTGAATGTTTCGTATTTGATGCACGTGTAAGTGTGGGACACGGCCTCAAGGAAGGCGCACACTTACTTTGCTATGCTTGCCGCCGACCAATACTTCCAGCGGATCATGAACACCAAGCGTTTGAAGAAGGTGTTTCATGCCATCAATGCGTAGATGAAAAGACTGAAGCTGACAAAGACCGTTTCCGTGAGCGCCAGAAGCAGGTGGCACTCTCGCGTAAACGCGGCGAAAAACATATGGGCAGCTTATAAGAAGTGTGGTGCTGGGGCCAACAAAAATATGTGGTCCTTGCCCTTGTGATAAGTCTCGCCTTCGGTGGATTTGGGCATCTCGCAGGCCTACCGTTGCCCTGGATGCTGGGGCCAATGATCGGAAACACGGCTGCAGCCTTACTTGGCGTACCCATCAAAGGGCCTGATAGACTGAGACCCTTTGTGATTCCAATCATTGGGGTGATGTTAGGATCTTCTGTGACAATGGCGCTGTTTGCACAGCTCAATGACTGGATACTCACGTTAATACTGTTGCCTTTATTTTTAGCTGTGGCCGCTGGCGTATCGTTTACCGTCTACTTGCGCATCGGCAAGTATGATCATGTCACCGCGTTTTATGCGGCAATGCCCGGTGGATTGAACGAGATGTTGATGATGGGTGAAGCAGCAGGCGGCGACGAGAAACGGATTGCGATGGCGCATGCCGCTAGGGTCCTTATTGTAATCGTCTTCGTTGTTCTATTTTTTTGGTTGGCCCTTGGGGTCACAAGCACAGGGTCTGTTGGTTGGATTGGCATCAATGACCTGACGCCTGTAGATTATCTAATCCTTGGCCTTTGTGCAGTTGTCGGCCTTTGGCTAGGCCAGTTTTTGAAATTGCCCGCAGCTCAAATTTTTGGACCAATGCTATTGAGTGGACTCGCGCATCTTACCGGTATTGTTACCGTAGCACCGCCAACACTTTTCATTCTCGTTGCTCAATTGGTAATCGGTACGGTTATTGGGTCGCGTTTTGTTGGAGTTTCACCAAGAGAGGTTGCCAAAGATCTCAGTCTTGCGATCATTTCTGCCCTTTGCATGTTAGCGATTGCTGTTGGGTTTGCGGAAATGGTTACATGGCGAACCGGAATGGGGCTAAGCCAAGCCTTCTTTGCATATTCGCCAGGTGGCCTGACGGAAATGTCGCTGCTTTCTCTCACCATGGGTCAAGACGTAACCTATGTTTCGCTGATGCACCTCATACGCATCACAATTGTTATAGCCATTGCACCCTTTGTATTTAGCAAAGTGATTGGCAAAAGATCATAAGTTAGCGAACAATAAACTCAGCGTGAAGAGCACCGCTTGCCTTTATGCTTTTCAAGATATCAATCATATCCCTCGGGGCAACACCAAGCGCATTTAGACCTGCGACCACTTCACTCAAAGATGTGCCTTCCCGAATTTCAGCAAGACCAATCCCCTGCTCTTCTTCAATACCAACATTCGTTCGTGGTACGATCAAAGTCTCACCAGGTGAAAACGGGTTTGGTTGTGACACTAACGGCGCCTCCTCAATGCGGAGCGTAAGCCCGCCTTGACTAACGGCGACACGACTAATGCGCACATCATCCCCCATTACGATTGTGCCTGAGCGCTGATCAATCACAACACGTGCCCTGCGCTCAGGTTCCACCAAAATGTTTTCAATCTGCCCAAGCGCATGTGCGGGCGACCTGGCCTGCGTTCCAACGATGTCAATCTGAACCGTACCCGCATCAAGCATGAGCGCCACTTGGTTTCCAAATGTTGCGTTTATCGCCTGCTCAATCCGCGCTGCCGTTGTGAAGTCGGGTGTCCGCAGCGCAAGCCGTAGACTGGTCAGCCCAGTAAAGTCGAAATCAACTTCACGCTCAATAATTGCCCCTGATGGCACGACCCCCGCAGTTGGGACACCTTGCGTAACACGAGCACCTTGCCCTTCGGCAGTCACCCCACCTGCAATTATCGACCCTTGAGCAACTGCGTATATTTCACCGTCTGCTGCATTCAATGGGGTCATAATGAGTGTTCCACCAAGTAAACTTGTCGCATCGCCGATTGCCGAAACCGTGACATCCATTGGACTGCCTGCCCGCGCAAATGGTGGTAAGCTGGCGGTAACAAGAACGGCTGCGACATTCTTTGGCCGAAATTGTTCACCAGTTACATTAACGCCTAGGCGCTCAAGAATGTTTGTCATTATTTCCTCAGTGAACGGCGCGTTACGCAACCCATCACCGGTGCCGTTAAGGCCTACAACTAACCCATACCCCAATAAATTATTAGGTCGCACGCCATCGAATTCGACAAGGTCTTTCAAACGAATTGGCGTCGAAGATGCCGTCACTGGAATGGCCCAGCACAAAAGGATGATAAAAACACATTTCAATCGCTTCAACGAAGATACTCCACTAAGCTTAGTCTCGATAGTCTTGCCGTCATAGCATAATGCGTCTCAAGCTGTAGCTGCACAGCCTTCAACTCTGTAGCAACTTCAAATGGATCAGCCTGAGTGATCAAATTGCGGGCCATGCTAAGTGCAGAAATCTCAGAACTTTGCGAAATCGCAATGCGTTCGACTTCGCCTTCAAAATAACCGATACGCCCCTTTACCTGCGCTAGATCATCTGCCGCTGATTGTAATTGTAGACCACCCTCAAAAAGCAATGCTGCTTGCGTCCGCTTGTCTAATCCTAGCAGTTCCTGACCAACTGCAGCAAGAACAGCACCCTTCAAAACGGCTTTGATACCTGCATCGTCTGCCCGCACACCAAGCTTTATTCGCGTATCGTTGTCCAAGTGTCGCTCTGGTTTCTCACCTAAATCACCTTGATATCCAAGGGTCAAAAATCCGCCTGCGGGGTCATCAAACCATGTATTCACAGTTGCAGTAATGACGTTAAAATCTGTACTCCCTCCAATCTGTGTCACTATATCGGCCAACATCACAGCAGGCGATGTCAAAGCAGCTTGGTTAACTGCGGTCCCAGAGAAAAGACTTTCGTCACCTAAACGTGTGTTAAGCGTACTCACTAAACCATCAAAACTATTGCGCGCGGCTCGCGAAGCCTCTTCAATTTGAAAATCGGAACTGTCAGGGATGACAAGTAAAAGTGAACCCGTCATCGCATCTCGTTTACTGTCAAAATTATCCAATAAGACTTGGGTCGTTGACAATATTTGTTGGGTTTCCTTGATCGACTGTGAAAAAGAGTCCAGCACTTTCAAACGATTATCAATAGCATTAAAGCGTGTAGTATCGCCGCCTGATGCTTTGACTTTATCACTGACTTCCCCACTGCTGAGCTGTCCTGTTAGGCTATTCAAAGCAGTTTTTAAGGCAGTGTTGTTACGTTGAAGGTGAAAGTGCTGCATGCCATCACCCAGTGACGCAAAATTCATATCTAAATCTCCAATAGGCGCGACATCATCGCGTCTAGCGTTTGTAGAACACGTGCGTTTGCTGCGTAAGACTGCTCAATCCGTAAGAGTCGTTGTAATTCTTGATCACTGTCGACCCCACCCGAGAGTTCGGCGGATTTCAGGCTGTCGTACCTTGCGATTTCAAAACCTAAGCTTTCTTCAGCGTTGAGCCGCAATCGGCCAACAGTAGCTACTTGATCGCTTCCGTGCTCAATTGCACTGCGCGCCATGCCACCAACTGATAAGGCGATTGGGTCATCCAGTGCGCTAAGCCAGCGATGCAATTGACTGTTGTCTCCAGTCGGACCGGAAGCAGTTGCGTTAACGCCATCTCGTAGTCTTGAGAGCGCTCCTCCTTCGCTAGGATCAACAGATGTATTCACTGTTATCCGGGAGGACAGTCCATCAATATTCAATGGGTCAAATGCCCCATTGTAATCGAGGAAAAGACCCGGATCCCCTAAGGTCAGCGTAGGATCAGTTACTGGTCGCTCAAATCGCTTTACTAAATCAGCCGCAACTTTATCTAAGTTGGCTTGCAACCCTACCAAGGTTTGATCACGCAATGTAAAAGCTGCTTCTAGTGAACCACCCTTCATTCGCCCATAACCATTCGCCAAATCCAGCGGTTCACCGTTCAAAGTCACGCCAGACAGTGCGCCCGAGACTAGCGTCATTTCAGCGACAATCGTGCCAGTAGGGGCAAATCCAAATGTTGCTGGTGCGCCATCAATCAGCGCGACCCCACTGCGCGTGTAGAGAGCGACCTGACCACGACCTCTGTTGATCTCAGTCAAAGGAACGATCGAGGTCAACCTATCAATTGCATTTTGGCGCGCATCAAACACAGGTGATGGGTCGTTCCCGGATCCTATCAAACGCGATACATCAGCGTTGAGTTTCTCAATCTGCAGAAGAGTACTGTTCAAGGTCTTAACATCGGCTGTAATCGCTTTGTCAGCGTCTTGCCTTTGAATTTGGATTGCGTCAGCATCAGAGTGAAGGGCTGTTGTAACTCCCTCAAGTCCAGAAAAAACTATATTCAGCCTTTGATCTGACGAAGGACGACTGCTTGCACTTATCAACGATTGTTCCAGCGCTGCTAGTCTCCCGACGACACCACTGGGGTCACCGGCTGGACCAAAGGCCTGTTCTAATTGAGATAAAACCTGCGCCCCGCGTTGTTTTGACCCAACATCTGCATCTGCAGTCCGACGATCACGCAAAATTCCAGGATCAACAACACGCGAAATTCCATCAAGCACCACACCACCAAGGAGGCCCGATGACAAGTTTACCTCTCGCCGCCCATAGCCTTCTGTCAGAGAATTGGAAAGGTTAGAAGACACGACTTCAGCCATGCGCGCGGAGGCGGATAACCCGCCCGTCGCATTGTTGAAAGCACTCGAAATAGTCATATCTTCATCCCTTTAATCTAAGGCCTAGCGCTTAATGTTCGTCGTTTCTTGCAACATTTCATCAACCGTTTGGATGACCTTTGCATTCGACGAATACGCGCGCTGCGTTTGGATAAGCTGAGTCAATTCACCCGCTACGTCGGTTGAAGATTCTTCGCGTGCAAAGCTGACGACATCCCCGGTTGGGCCATCACCAGCGTCCCATAAGAAAAATGTCCCGCTATCTGGCGATACCCGATAACTTTGTTGATCGAGTGACTCGAGACCATTCACGTTCGAAACGTCAACCAGTGGAACTTGATAAAGAACACGATTGATACCACTATCAAACGATGCGCGGACGAACCCGTTAACGTCAACGTCAATCGCAGTCAAACTTCCAACTGCTGACCCATTCTTAGATATAGACGTTGGTGCGAATGTGTCAGACAACTGCGTCAGGCCCGTCGCGCTCCCCAATGTCCCAATGGCCAGTTCAAGCGGTCCGCCATCTACATTCAAGGTCACCGAACCCGTCGCCGGATCGTATTCAGTAGGTAGGCCAACACCTAAATTATCTGTGACACCCAACAAAGTGCCCCCACCCGCCCTTGATGGATCAAAACTCAACTGATAACTGCCAACGACTGCGCCACCGCCCGCAGAATCGGCAATCTGCAATTGCCATTCATTTGCGGTTCCAGTCGCAGGCACAGTGGGCGTGAACGTCATGAGCAGATTTGCCGACTTGCCGAGGTTATCAAAATACTCGATCGACAACGTTTCATCGCCGGTGGCTGAACCCGCCTCTGTCGACGTGGCCGGTAAATTCACAGCAAGGTTAACTTCGGTTGTAGGCTCACCAGCGAATTGGTTACTATTGATCTTTATTGGCTCTAACCCATCGACCGAGTCACGTGGATTTGTTGGGATTGTCCCATCAGCATTCGCAGCCCACCCCATCAAAACAAGACCCGACGGACTACGCAAATATCCATCTTCATCTGGACGAAATGAACCGGTAGTCGTCAAAAGAAGTGGGTGATCACCGTTTGCAACTTGAACTGACGCTTCTGAGGTGACGGGCAACAAACCACGCCCACGGACCGCAAGGTCAGTTGGGTTTGTCGTCGAAACGAGCGACCCACGTTCATCGATCAAACGGGTTGTCGTAGTCCGCACACCACCAGCTGTGTATTTGCTATTACTGTTCTCAATCACAAGAGACTGGAAGTCTGTAACCGCCCGTTTATATCCAAACGTCGAAGAATTCGCAATATTGTCAGAAATCGTCGCAAGCCGCGTGGCGTTCGCGGACAAACCCGCAACACCTGCATTGAGGGAAGAGGAGATCGTCATATTGGGGCCTTTCTACTTCAGGTCTGACTACTTCCCTCAATGCCTAACCGGTTTTCTCTTAACGCCACCCTAACTAGGCAAATTTTAGATATCACTTCTTAAAATAATAACTTCAATTCGGTTATTACGAACGGCTGTATGGTCTTCCAACACAGGGTCACGGTCGGCCTCACCAGTGGTTCGCACAATTTTTTGTGGATCAAATCCATCAGACTCAAGCAGTTGGCGCATCTTCGTCGCACGTGACGTGGACAGCCTCCAGACGGAGTTTTTACGCACAACAATTGGCTGTGCCTTGACGTGGCCATGGATCGCAAGCAGGTTTTCAACGATCGGGATAACCTCAGTCAGAATCGCCGCAATCTCAAACGCAACAGGCATTGGGATATCTGTGCCCGGCTCAAAAAGTGAAGCGTCAGGCAGGTCAAAAAATTCGATTACTAAACCCTCATCAGTCTGTTTCGTAACGATGTGACGTAGCGCCTGTTCCGCAATTGCACTTTCACCACCCCTTGCCATCAGGACTTCATCTAAGTTCTCAAGTGCCTTAACGCGCGATTCTTCCTCACCGCCAGCTTGTGCATCGTCCGGTTCAACTGCAGAATTTATCTGCGCACCCTCGTGCTGCATGCTGGCGCCCATGCCATCCTTTGACAACGTATCCTCAGAGAACGTGCTATCGCCACCAAACATGCCTTCACCACCACCAGAGGTGCGATTGATCGTAAATGTTGGCGCAAAATAATCCGCAAGACCGGCCTTTTGCTGTTCGCTTGCCGCATTGAGCAACCACATCAACATAAAAAATGCCATCATTGCTGTCACAAAATCGGCATAGGCTACTTTCCAAGCACCACCATGGTGACCGTCACTCACAACAATTTTTTTACGTTTGATGATAATTGGCCGGTTAGCTGACGTGCTCATGATGTCCACCTTTTGACTAATTTGCAGCCAATTAGCCGGATGGATATGAAGAGAGCCTTAAAACCTGACTTTTAGGCGTTTTTTTAATTTTTGCGACATGCATAAATTTCATCTGGGCCACAAAAGTCAGTTAGCTCATAGTCGTTACCGCGCATCAATTCTACGATCTCTCGAATACCTATGTTATCCTGAATCGCCGAAATACCAACCCGGTGATCAGAGAAAGGAAATCTCTGCAACGCAGATAATTCGCTGCCTTCAATATCAAGTGAGACAAAATCAGGATATTCAAATCCTGCTTCTTCAGAGATGCCATTAAGAGACTTCGTCAGCACTTCGATTGTAGTTTCTTTATGGTGTGGGTTCTCAGGGGCACGTTTCAGCATGTTTTCGTCGTAGCTGCCTGACAATCCGCTCATCTGCGTGAATCCTTCAGTGACAGTGATAAATTCGCCGGTTCCATCCTGATCTGCCACCGCATATCCCAAACATGGACAACTGCGTGCCACCTTTGCGCGGGTCAGATTGGCCGCTACCGGTTCAACCAAGCACCTGTCCAACCGCGCCATTTTTCAAAAACACAGTGTTAAAGCTGATAACACCGTCATAGCCCCCACGTCTAAAAATATTCCACCTGTCTTTTTCTTGAAAAACCGATCCACAACAACGCCTTGACCCGCTTGGGACATGAACGCGTAAGCTGGCGCAGCATCTGCCGAATTTCCTGCACTTTGCGGGTCAGATCACCCCGTTTGCGGCCTTTTTTCGGCCTGTAACTCTTAACTAATCTCAGACTGAGCCTTGACTAGTTCACGACGAAAATCGTCCAGACGTCTTTGAAAGATCATGGATTTTCCGTTGGTGAATGATAAGATTTCTCTTCGACGATAGCAGACCCCAACAGAAGATTAATCTCCTTCTTGACTGCGGCCCGTTCATCATTTGTCACATAGACCGCACGAGCGAGAGCCACAAAGCCAACACCAAAATCGCCACGTCCTTCAAATTCGCGAATGTCGTCTCCAATCACCCAAAGGTCGGCATTGATACCATAAAGCTTTGTCCACAAGGCCGTCAGATCTGACGAGGGTGGCAACGCTTTGTCAGCCACCCTTTTCAGGACATCGTACTCATGTTTGACGTTCGCAAGCTTCTGAGCATCAGATGTGTTTTCAGACTTCAACCGTAGAATCGTCAGTTTGTCGATCAGTTCGCCAGGGGCAATTGGGACGAGTATATCATTCATGCGCAGTCTCCAGTTTTCGCACGCAGCGCTGTGCTGACTTCGGTAAGCACGTTGGTCCATTCAAGCGCTTCGGATTGCCTAAAAAGGTGCATGCCGGGATACCATTCGGTCACGTCACCGACATGCCGCCACACCCAGAACGGGTCCCAA
>JAPKCP010000419.1 GCA_028822885.1 Yoonia sp.
AAAGAAACCACCAAGAAAGGCTGATCGTTTGGCGTTGGTCTTTGGTGCATCATGGCCGGGTCTGCAAAATAGGTCTGATAGCCCAGCTACAAAATAAACATGCCTCCTGCGATTTGCAGGAATGGTAGGATTAACTCGGTTGAGTTGATCAACGCGTTCAGGCTAAAAATTGCGATTAAAATGTGAGTAATCGTGCCAAGCGCATCGCCTGAAATGGACAGTAACGCAGCGCGCGGCCCGTGTTTTGCAGCTTGGCTAAAGGCAAGTGAAACGGGCGGGCGAGGCCGCAATAATTAATGTCGCACTAATAAAACTGGCGAACATGATCGTGTCCATGTGGCGCGTCTACCAATGTGGTGGGCGTTGATCGCCTAGTGGCACAGTGCCGCCACCGTCCATTTCACGACCCGCCTCGCGCTCCATCAGTACGGCTAAACGGCGACTGGCGACGGACAATTCGGTCTCTTGGCGCGCAACGATGTCTGACAGTTCGTCGACTGTCTTTGTCAAATGGGCGATTTGTTCTTCGATGTGTGTCAGGTCTGTCATAAAGGTCGCCTATCACGCCATTGCGGGGGCGCAAAGTGCAACTGCATTGCCCCGTGCGGCTGTCCGCGCTAAACGGCAAGCGCAATTAAGCAAATCTATAGGACCGACAATGGCCAAGATGAAAAAAGCACCTCGCCCGAAGGCGCAAACCCCCAAAGGGTTCCGCGACTACTTTGGCGCTGAGGTGACAAAGCGCACCGAAATGCTGAGTCAGATCGCCGCCGTTTATCATCGCTATGGATTTGACGCGCTTGAGACATCAGCCGTTGAAACTGTTGAGGCATTGGGCAAGTTTTTACCCGATGTGGATCGTCCCAATGAAGGCGTTTTTGCGTGGGAAGAGGACAGCGATTGGCTGGCCCTACGCTATGACATGACAGCCCCCTTGGCCCGTGTTTATGCGCAATACCGCAACGACCTACCGACGCCGTACCGTCGCTATGCGATGGGGCCTGTTTGGCGCAACGAAAAGCCGGGACCGGGGCGGTTCCGCCAGTTTTATCAATGTGATGCGGATACAGTTGGGGCGCCAAGCGTGGCGGCTGACGCTGAGATTTGCGCGATGCTGGCTGATACGCTTGAGGCCGTAGGGATTGAGCGTGGCGACTACATTATCCGTGTAAATAACCGCAAGGTTTTGAACGGCGTGATGGAGGTCGCAGGGCTATCCGGTGACGACAAAGAAGCCGAGCGCGGGATCGTGCTGCGAGCGATTGATAAGGTGGACCGGTTGGGTGCAGGTGGTGTCGAAGCGTTACTGGGAAAAGGCCGTGAGGATGATTCAGGAGACTTCACCAAGGGAGCTGGGCTTTCCCAAGTTCAGATTAAGACAATTCTTAGATTTGTGACTGCAACTTCTGATGTTCAGATGAGCCTGATCGCTGAGTATCGGCAAGAGCAGGAGCACAATCCGAATTTGGCAAAATCAAAGCTCGCAGCCGCTAATGCTCCGCTTCCCAAGCACGAAGCTTCCCTCCAACCAGACGATATTGAGGCACGAGCATGGAATGATAGGTGCCTTGCTCGCTTAGAAGAACTTGTTGGTGAGTCGCAAAATGGTAAAGAAGGTGTTGAAGAGCTAAGGCAGATTGCAGAGTTACTGGCGGCACAAGGCTACGGCCCAGATCGCATCATCATTGACCCATCCGTTGTCCGTGGTCTCGGATATTATACAGGCCCTGTCTACGAAGCCGAACTCACCTTTGAAGTCACCGACGAAAAAGGCCGCCCGCGCAACTTCGGTTCGGTCGCTGGCGGTGGTCGCTATGATGACCTTGTTAAACGGTTCACTGGCCAAGAGGTTCCTGCGACGGGTGTTTCTATCGGCGTGGATCGCCTGTTGGCCGCACTCGACGCGAAGGGCCGTCTGTCGAAAGCATCAATCGGTCCGGTTGTTGTGACTGTCATGGAAAAGGCGCGGATGGCCGACTATCAAACGATGGTCGCTGAATTGCGCAACGCTGGCA
>JAPKCP010000005.1 GCA_028822885.1 Yoonia sp.
CGAATCTAAGGGGTACAGGCCGGGTGATCAGGCTGCTTTGGTTCAAACTCCGTTTGGCGCCATTGGCATGTCGATTTGTTACGATGTCCGATTTGCTTATTTGTACCGTCGGTTGGCGCAAGCTGGCGCTGATATATTGCTAGTACCTGCCGCGTTTTCGCCTGTAACGGGGGCTGCCCATTGGGAAACGCTGTTGCGCGCGCGTGCGATTGAAACGGGCTGTTATGTTTTGGCTGCTGCCCAAACAGGCACGTATGATGAAACTGCTGCACGACCGCGCACGACTTATGGTCATTCGCTTGTTGTTAGCCCTTGGGGTGAAATTTTAGCGGATGGTGGCACTGCGCCAGGTATTGTAATGGTTGATCTTAACCTCACTGAGGTGTCACATGCGCGCAAACGCATTTCCGCGCTCACCCACGATAGAGATTTCACAGGGCCCTAATGACTAGTGCGACAAATAACCTTGCCGTCACGTTATTCAGTGAGATTTTGGCAGTGGATCAGTTGGCCCGTGCAAATGTTGCCAAGGTTCTTCCCAAAGGGATGGAGCTGTCGCACTTTTCAGTTCTCAACCATTTGGCCCATAGTGGCGCTGAACGATCCCCCGGAGAATTGGCCCGCACGTTTCATCTGACGCGCGGTGCGATGACGAACACGTTGGGTAAATTGGAGTGGGCTGGTTGGGTCCATATCCGCCCTGATTGGGATGATGCCCGCCGCAAGATGGTAGCGATTTCGCCATCAGGAATTACCGCCCGCGATGCTGCACTGAATGCAATTGCTCCGCTCATTGCGCAGGTTGTCGAGGATATTGGCCCTGACAAGGTGCGCGCCACATTGCCTGTTTTGCGCGAAATGCGAAAGCGGTTGATGGATGCCAGTTAAGCGGGTTTGAGGCTTGTTGTGACGTAGTTGACTGACAAATCCCGGTCTGAAATCCGCCAGTTCCACATGATTGGATTGAACTGAAATCCCTTACGATCAACAGGATCAAGGCCGGCGTTGCGCATTAGGTCAAACAACTCATCTGGTGTAATAAATTTTGACCAGTCGTGAGTGCCTTTAGGAAGCCAACGCATGATGTGTTCCGCCCCGATGATCGCCATTGCATAGCTTTTGGGATTGCGGTTCAGCGTTGAACAGATGTGCAGGCCGTTGGGTTTCAGCAATTGCTGGCATGCCGTCAAGAAGCCAAGTGGGTCGGCGACGTGTTCCACAACTTCCATGTTAAGCACGACGTCAAATTGTTCACCGTCCGCTGCCATCGCCTCGGCTGTGCCAAAGCGATAGTCGATGTCTAGGCCAGACTGTTCTGCGTGAACCTGTGCGACAGGAATATTTCCCGCAGCGGCATCCACACCCACAATTGTTGCCCCAAGCCGCGCCATCGGTTCGCAAAGCAATCCGCCACCGCAGCCAATGTCTAGGATACGAAGGCCGTCAAATGGCGCAGGCCCGTTCAGATCACGCCCATATTCCGCAGCGATTTGGCTGGTGATATAGTCCAACCGGCACGGATTGAGCATGTGCAGCGGTTTAAATTTACCTTCGAGGTCCCACCATTCGGCTGCCATAGCCTCAAATTTTGCAATTTCGCCGGGGTCTACGGTGTTTGTCGCTACATTGCTCATTCTAAGTCCATTTCGTCTGTACGGGACATGGTTTCCCATCTCAACATTCTATATAGGTTTACTATGGACAAGGTCGTAGGTCAAAAACGCGCAGCCGCGTATCTATATTCCCCAATTGATCCGTTTGATCAGCGGATGCTGGATACGGGCGATGGTCATTTCATCTATGTCGAACAGTGCGGCAACCCTGACGGCATTCCTGTCGTTGTGCTGCACGGCGGCCCCGGTGGTGGATGTAGTCCCGCGATGCGTCGGTATTTTGATCCAGCCGTCTACCGTATTGTGCTGTTTGATCAGCGTGGGTGTGGGCGATCGCGCCCCCACGCGAGCGTTGAAAATAACACGACTTGGCATTTGGTAGCAGATATTGAGATGATCCGCGACGCGCTGGGCATCAATCGCTGGATTGTTTTTGGTGGCAGTTGGGGGGCAACATTGTCCTTAATCTATGGCCAGACCCACCCAGAAAGCACCGCCGCATTGGTCTTGCGTGGTGTATTTTTGATGACGCAGCCAGAGCTGGATTGGTTCTATGGCGGGGGTGCGGGTAAGTTTTGGCCAGATTTGTGGGCGAATTTCACCAGTTTAATTCCTGAAGAAGAACACGATGATTTGATTGCGGCGTATCACCGACGGCTGTTTTCGGGTGATATTGGGTCTGAAGCCCGGTTTGCCCGTGCTTGGGCGGGATGGGAAAACGCGCTTGCGTCGATTGAATCGAACGGTGCCACGGGTGAAAGCCCGTCTGACTATGCCCGTGCCTTTGCGAGATTAGAGAATCACTACTTTTTTAATGCAGGGTTTTTGGCTAAGGATCAGCAAATATTGGACCGCATGGACCGTATTGCAAATATTCCCGGCGTGATTGTTCAAGGCCGTTTTGACATGATCTGTCCACCCATTTCCGCCCACACGCTGGCAAGCAAATGGCCCAAGGGACACTTGGTTATGATCGGCAAAGCAGGCCATGCATTATCAGAGCCGGGGATCAGTCGAGAGTTGGTTCATGCAATGGATCAGTTTGCGAATAATCGGGATTTCTTGGCACTGTAGGGTTTACAGCCACGCTAAGGCCGCTAACCTGTTGCTAATCCTCATGGGAAAGTAGAATTTGGGCAATGTCCTAACCATTATACTCCAACGCCTTGCGCTGGGCGTTCTCACACTTCTTATCGTTTCCGTTGTGATCTTTGTCGCGGTGAACTTGCTTCCGGGTGATTTTGCGCAATTGATCCTTGGTCAAGGGGCGACAGAAGGATCCGTCAATTCAATCCGCCGGGATCTTGGACTCGATGAGCCGATAGTCTCACGCTACTTTGGGTGGCTGGGTGGCATGCTGACAGGAAATCTGGGGACAAGTTTTGCGCAGCTTAACTTTACCACGAACCTCGGTGGTGTGAATAACGTCACTGTGCTGGATCAGATTTTGCCGCGCCTTGGGAACACAATGTTCTTGGCTGGTGTTACTGCGATGATCGCTGTGCCCATAGCTGTGACGCTCGGCATACTGGCTGCATTGTACCGCAACACTGTATTTGACCGCGTTGCGAATATTGCCACGCTAACCTCAATTTCATCGCCAGAGTTCTTCATGGCCTATGTGTTGATCCTTGTGCTGGCTGTGATTAATCCGCTGTTGCCATCCCTATCGAATATCTACGACGGGATGCCGTTTAGTGAACGTCTTGAGAAAACGATGCTACCTGCGTTGACCCTGACATTGGTTGTGACTGCGCACATGATGCGAATGACACGTGCCTCAATCATTAATCTGCTGGCCAGTCCGTATATTGAGATGGCCCGGCTGAAGGGCATGTCCCCGATGCGCGTGATTGTGAAGCATGCGCTTCCGAATGCACTGGCCCCGATTATCAACGTCGTTGCCTTGAACCTTGCCTATCTGATCACCGGCGTTGTCGTCGTTGAAGTGGTGTTTGTGTATCCCGGCATTGGTCAGCTTTTTGTTGATTCAGTAAAAATCCGTGACATCCCGGTTGTGCAGGCTTGCTGCCTAATCTTTGCGGCCGCTTATATTCTTTTGAACCTCACGGCGGACATCATGTCGATCCTGAGCAATCCGCGTCTGAGGCATCCAAAATGATTAACCTGATTGTATATCTTGTCGTCATTGCGGTCGCGGCTTGGGCCATGCGGTTTGTTGGTCAAAAACTGACAAGCAACGCCCCAAATTTTCGTGATATGTCGTTTGGTGTGGCCTTTGGTTATGTTCTTGGCGCTGCCCTGCTGGTGTGGCTGGTATGGGCGTATCTTCAATCGAGGTCGGATGACCCTGCCGTCGCGAACAAGTTTTTCTTTTTGAAGGCCGCCGTTGAAGGCTTTGTCATCTTCGCCATCGCTGCGTGGTTGTTCAAGCAAGCTGGTAAGTCGGTTGGGACCGCGTGGACGAAAAAGATGTTCCGCTCAATGCCGTTGACCGCTGCGTTTGGATTGCTGATTATTATCATTTATGTGGTTGTCGCTGTTTGTGCGCAATGGATTGCCCCTTACGGTCAGGACGAGATTATTCAGGGCGCTGCTGCCAACGTGATTGCTGGTGGTGATCCGGCACTTGGCGGTGATCCAGCGTATCCGCTTGGTACCGATCAGATTGGCCGCGATATCCTGAGCCGTTTGATCTATGGTGCGCAGAATACTGTTGGAATTGCGTTTGTGACGACGATGCTGGCGTTCCTTTTGGGTGGTTCGCTTGGGTTCCTTGCTGCTGTGCTCGGTGGTTGGCTTGACCAGCTGTTGTCGCGGATGGTTGATGTGCTGATGGCAATACCGTCGCTGATTTTCGCGCTGTTGCTGATGACAATTGCGAGCGTTTGGTCTACGACTCTTGGCATACCGCTGACAATCTTTATGGTGCTGATCATTGCAGTGATCGACAGTACCCGCGTGTTTCGTCTGGCCCGCGCCGTTGGTCAAAACATCGTGGTGATGGATTATATAGAGGCGGCGAAATTGCGTGGCGAAGGCATGGGATACCTTGTGTTCAAGGAAATTCTTCCGAATGCTATGGCGCCATTGCTTGCTGAATTTGGCCTGCGTTTCTGCTTTGTGTTTCTCACAATCGCCGCGCTGTCGTTCCTCGGTGTTGGTATCCAGCCGCCGTTGGCTGACTGGGGCACGATGGTCCGCGATCTTGCTGGCTTCATCAACTTTGCGCAGTTTGCACCGCAAGCATCGGTTACGCCACTACTCGCTGCGGGTGCGATCGCCTTGCTGACAGTCGCCGTGAACTTTGTGGTTGACTGGATGCTGCACAAAACGTCGGGGCTGAAAGAATGACAGACAACCTAGTCAAAATTCGCAACCTCTGGCTTGAGGGCCGCAGTGACGAGATGTGGAATCCGATTATCAATGGTGTCGATCTTGATCTGAAAAAGGGTGAGGTTTTGGGGCTGATCGGTGAATCTGGCGCAGGTAAATCGACGCTTGGTTTGGCCGCAATGGGCTTTTGCCGTGACGGTGTCCGGGTGTCTAAAGGGACAGTTGAGTTTGACGGGATTGACCTGCTGAATGCCTCTGCTTCGGTAAAGCGTAATCTGTTGGGCAAGCGGATTGCTTATGTTGCGCAATCTGCTGCCGCCAGTTTCAACCCTGCCCATAAGATTATCGAACAGCATGTAGAGGCGCCGACCCAGCACGGCGTCATGGATAGGGCCGCGAGCGAAGCGGACGGAATGGAGCTGTATCGCAAATTGCGTTTACCCGATCCTGAGAAAATTGGCTTTCGCTATCCGCATCAGGTGTCTGGTGGTCAGCTACAGCGCGCTATGACCGCGATGGCGATGGCCTGCCGTCCTGATTTAATTATTTTCGACGAGCCGACCACCGCGCTAGATGTAACCACCCAGATTGAGGTGCTCGCTGCGATTCGTGAAATCGTGGAAGAGTTCAACACCGCTGCGATCTACATCACCCACGATCTGGCTGTTGTCGCCCAGATGGCTGACCAGATTAAGGTTCTGCTGAAGGGTGATGAGGTTGAGACGGCGGATACCCGCACGATGTTATCTGCCCCGACGCAAGATTATACCAAGTCACTTTGGGCTGTTCGGAGCTTTGAACGTCCGCTGAAATCTCCTGTGATTGCAGGGTCAGTGCCTGTGGTTTCCGTGAAGAACATTGACGCATCTTACGGGGATATTCCTGTGCTGCATAATGTGAGCTTTGATATGCACGAAGGCCGGACTGTGGCTATTGTGGGTGAATCGGGCTCAGGCAAGTCGACAGCAGCGCGGTGTATTACCGGATTGTTGCCGCCTAAGGCTGGTGAGATCACGTTTGGTGGCGAAGTTATGCCAGCCAACTACAAAAAGCGTACCAAGGACCAGTTGCGTCAGGTTCAGATGATTTATCAGATGGCCGATACCGCGCTTAACCCGCGTATCACGGTTGGGAATATCATTGCGCGACCTGTGCAGTTTTATTCTGGTTTGACTGGACGTGATTTGCGCAAACGGGTTGATGGCCTGATGGATCAGATTGAATTGCCTGCGGATGAATATTTTAACCGCCTGCCGTCTGAGTTGTCAGGCGGTCAAAAGCAGCGGATTGGGATTGCTCGTGCTTTGGCCGCTGAACCGAAATTCATTATCTGTGACGAAGTAACATCTGCGTTAGATCAGCTTGTGGCAGAGGGGATTCTGCGGCTTTTGGCGCGTTTGCAGGACGAGCTGTCGCTTTCCTATATGTTTATCACCCATGACCTTGCGACCGTTCGGGCAATTGCAGACGAAGTTGTGGTTATGAAAGATGGTCGTGTCGTGGAGCAAGGGGCCAAGACTGAGATGTTCACCCCACCGCATCACCCTTACACGGACCTATTGTTGTCATCAGTTCCTGAAATGGATCCTGATTGGCTGACCAATTTACTGGCTGCCCGCGGTGTGGATAACATTGGCGATGCAGCAGTGGGTAGTATGTAAAACGAATCATCCGTTTATGCGGACGACAAAATAGGGCAATCAAAGCCCAATAACAAAAACTAGGGAGACTCAAATATGATGAACGGAATTAGCAGACGTAGCCTTTTGAAAACTGGCGCTGCCGCTGGTGTTCTTGGCCTGACAGGGATGCCCTTGCGCGCACAGACACGTGGTGGAAAATTAACTGCTGGTCTGTCAGGCGCGAACACGTCCGATAGCTGGGACAGCCGCACACATTCTGACATCTTTATGATCGCAGCGGCACAAGGGTCTGTCTTTGATGCGCTGACAGAAGTTGCCGCAGACGGCAGCCTGAAAGGCGAACTGGCCGAAAGCTGGGAATCGTCCGACGCAAAGACTTGGGTATTCAACCTGCGTAAGGGCGTGACCTTCCACAATGGCAAGGCATTTGGCCCTGAAGATGTGATCGAATCACTTCAAATGCACCTTGGCGAGGATTCGAAATCTGCCGCTAAGCCCATTGTTGAAAACATCGTAACGATGGAGAAGACGGGTGATCATCAGGTTACGATGACCTTGAATGGCGCAAATGCTGACTTTCCATATTTGATGTCAGATTATCACCTTAACATCTTCCCAGCTGGGCAAATTCAAGACGCGATCCAGAACGGTATCGGCACAGGCCTTTACAGCGTTGTCAGCTTTGACCCTGGCGTCCGTTTCGTGGGCAAGCGCGTTGCAGATCACTACAAGGGTGACTCTGCTGGTTTCTTTGATGAAATCGAGTACATCGCGATCAATGACAACACAGCACGGATGAACGCGCTGATGACTGGTCAGGTTGATGCGATTAACCGGATCGACTTTAAGACTGAAAGCCTGTTAAAAGCAAACCCAGCCGTTCGTATTCAAGAAGTTACTGGCAACCAGCACTACACATTCGCAATGCTGACAGATAATGCGCCACTCAATGATGTGAACGTCCGTCGTGCATTGAAGTACGGTATCAACCGTCAGGAAATGGTCGACAAGATCCTGCAGGGTCACGGTCAAGTCGGTAACGACACGCCAATCGGTCCAGCAAGCCAGTATTACCATGCTGAGATGGAACAGCTTTCCTATGATCCAGATAAGGCTGCTTTTTACCTGAAAGAAGCCGGTCTCGATAGCTTGGACATTGATATCTCTGCGTCTGATGCGGCGTTTGAGGGTGCTGTTGATGCTGCGCAACTTTATCAAGCCTCTGCTGGGAAAGCCGGTATCAACTTAAACGTTATTCAAGAGCCAGCAGATGGTTATTGGTCAAACGTTTGGATGAAAAAGCCCTTCTCGGCCGTGTATTGGTCAGGCCGTGCGACCGAGGACTGGATGTTCTCAATTGCCTACGAAGCTGGTGTGCCGTGGAACGACAGTCAGTGGGATGAAAAAGATAGCGCTCGCTTCCAAGAACTGCTGGTCACGGCCCGCGCTGAATTGGACAGCGACACGCGCCGTACACAGTACTTTGAAATGCAGCAAATTCTGCGTGACGATGGCGGCGTTCTGGTCCCAATGTTTGCGAACTACGTGCAAGGGTTGAGCAACCGGATTGCGACACCTGATACCGTTGGTAACCTGTGGCAGATGGATAACGGTCGTATGTCAGAGCGCTGGTCAGAGGTGTAAGCTTCACCAGATAAGTAAATTTGAAACGCCCAGTCTTTTGACTGGGCGTTTTTAGTTGATGAGGGCGTGTTCTTGCCTGCCATTTGATCAAATTAGACGTTTTTTTACTACCGGATGTGCTGCCTCACGTGATTTTTGCCTCATTTTGGCCCCATCCAAATGCAAAAACCGCGTTATTGGTATAAGAATTGGACTTTTTGTATGAAAACTTTATTGAACTCAGGGGTTATTATGTCCCGTTTTGTTGCTTCGCTGACGCTTGGACTGTCTGCTGTGGTTGTTGGTGTTAACCTGCCGGCTGCCTCTGCAAATACGTCGCACCAATTTTATGGTGGTAGTGCGCCAATTTCGGTGGAAGTCGACGGCATTGGCTCGGTTGAGACGATTAAAATCCTACTGATGAATGGATCGAGACAAAGTATTGAGGGTAAGCTTTATGCATATCAGCAAGCCCATCGTGCGCTAATCGACCGGGTTAAGGTGCAGAATGAGGCTCTTGCTAAATATACGCGGCTGAATGAAATGACATACGTCGAGGCGATTTCGGCCTTTCCGTCTGGTGATTATAAATTTGCGTTGGATGGTGCTGCCCGCGCTTACAACGTGTTCCAAGAACGGGCAGAGGTGGCGTTTGCAACCTCAGAACTTGCCCTCTTAGATTTAAGCGATGGCGAACGATTGTCAGACGCAGCGATGATCGAATTGCACGGGGCGCTTGGGCTTTAAGTTCAAGTTTCAGTTAAGTGTTTTGCGCTGACAGTATCTGATTGTTTCCCACTTCTTGAGGCAAGGCCGAGGATGTTCTGACGTTTGAAGATCGAAAAGACGCTGCCACTGTGTTCGTCTTGCGTATTGGACTGGCATGGTTTGTTTTCCTTCAGGCTGCGTGCAAGATCATCACGCCCTAGTAATATCGGGGGCTGGTGAAGCATGATGAATGCGCCGCGTTGTTCACCGTTAGGCGCCAAAACGTAACATCTCCCACGCTCGACTTCGCAAAGAGTTTTAACATCGCCGCACGACTAGGCCAGCGTTGGAGAGCCAATCAGACTAAGCACAAGGAAGAGCAGTTTGGACTTCATCATTGAGCTTTTCGACAAATCTACGACACCATGCTAACGCTTACAAATTCGGCAACGTTTGTGATAGCATGCATGCTCCACAGGACCCCTTGCAGACTCAGCACCAACGGTCTATGTGCTACCTAACAGCGGCGTCGGCTTCCACCCCCGACCCAACCGAAAATCTGATACGGGCCGTGTGCCCGTTTTTTTGTGTCTGATGAAATGGCTGAGCTAAATGAATGATTTAATTGCCAAAGCGGCTATTGACCGCCGCATCGCGGATATCATTACCCCTGTTGTTGAGGACATGGGATTTGAGATCGTACGCGTGCGTCTGATGTCTGGCAAAGAGACGATTCTACAGATTATGGTCCAACGCCCTGACGGCCAGATTGAAGTCGATGAATGTGGTAAGGTGTCTACTGCCATTTCGGCGACCTTGGATGTCGAAGACCCGATTGTTGAGGTTTATAACCTTGAAGTCTCTAGCCCGGGCATTGATCGCCCGCTGACACGGCTCAAAGATTTTGAGCAGTGGGAAGGCTTTGAAGCAAAGATAGAGACCGATGAGCTGATCGATGGTCGCCGCCGCTTTAAGGGTGATCTGGCTGGCGTCGAAGGTGACGAGATTCTGATTGAGATCGAAGAGGGCACGATTGGCCTAAAGTTCGCTTGGCTGTCTGATGCAAAGCTGGTTTTGACCGACGATCTGATCCGCAAGGTTTTACGTGGCCGCAAGAATGCTGGCCAAATTGATGAAACGCAGTTTGATGAGATCGAAACGATCATTGACGGCGACGAAAACGAAGCCCCGTCTAAGGCTGGCAAGTCCAAAAAACGCCCAAGCTCAAAGAGCGGCGCGAACAAGGAGACTAACTAATGGCGATTACCTCAGCCAACCAGCTTGAGCTGCTACAAACTGCAGAGGCTGTAGCCCGCGAAAAGAACATCGACCCTGTGTTGGTGATTGAAGCGATGGAAGAATCGCTCGCTCGCGCTGCAAAGTCTCGTTACGGCGCTGAAATGGACATCCGTGTTGCGATTGATCGCCGCACAGGTAAGGCCACGTTCACTCGCGTTCGCACAGTTGTGGCGGATGAAGAGTTTGAAAACTATCAGTCAGAGTTTACTGTCGAGTCTGCCAAAGAATACATGGAAGACCCTGAGGTCGGTCAAATGCTGGTCGAAGAGGTTCCACCGGTTGAGCTGGGTCGGATTGCTGCGCAGTCCGCCAAGCAGGTAATTCTCCAGAAGGTCCGCGAAGCAGAGCGTGACAAGCAATACGAAGAATTCAAAGACAAGGCCGGTACCATTATCAACGCACTTGTTAAGCGTGAAGAGTATGGCAACGTCATTATCGACGTGGGCTCTGGTGAGGCTATCTTGCGTCGCAATGAAAAGATTGGTCGTGAAGCGTATCGTCCGAACGAACGCATTCGGTGCTACATCAAAGAAGTGCGTCGCGAACAACGCGGTCCACAGATCTTCTTGTCCCGTACAGCACCAGAATTTATGACTGAGCTGTTCAAGATGGAAGTTCCGGAAATCTATGAAGGCGTGATTGAGATCAAGGCTGTTGCCCGTGATCCTGGTTCCCGCGCAAAGATTGCCGTGATTTCTTATGATAATTCGATTGACCCAGTCGGTGCTTGTGTCGGTATGCGCGGTTCGCGCGTTCAGGCCGTTGTTAACGAATTACAGGGTGAAAAAATCGATATCATTCCTTGGAATGAAGATATGCCAACGTTCCTTGTGAACGCACTTCAGCCGGCTGAGGTCTCCAAGGTTGTTTTGGATGAAGAAGCTGGAAAGATTGAAGTTGTTGTTCCAGAAGAACAGCTTTCTTTGGCGATTGGTCGTCGTGGGCAGAACGTCCGTCTTGCGTCACAGCTGACAGGCCTCGCCATCGACATCATGACTGAGGAAGAAGAATCTAAGCGGCGTCAGGCCGAATTTGAACTGCAGACAAAGCTGTTCATGGATACGCTTGATCTTGATGAGTTCTTTGCGCAGTTGCTGGTATCTGAAGGGTTCACGAACCTTGAAGAAGTCGCATATGTCGAAGCTCAGGAACTGCTAGTTATCGAAGGCGTTGACGAAAGCACGGCTGGCGAATTGCAGACACGTGCCCGCGAATATCTTGAGGCGCAGAACAAGAAGGCGATGGATGCCGCACTTGCAACGGGTGTTGAGCAGTCATTGATCGATTTTGAAGGTCTGACGCCACAAATGCTTGAGGCGCTTGGCAATGACGGCGTGAAGACGCTAGAAGATTTCGCAACCTGTGCTGACTGGGAGCTAGCTGGTGGCTGGACCATCACAAAAGGTGAACGCACAAAAGACGACGGCGTTCTAGAGCCGTTCGATGTTTCTTTGGAGGAAGCACAAACCATGGTTATGACAGCTCGCGTGATGCTGGGCTGGGTCGATCCCGATGATCTGGTCAAAGCCGACGACGCCACCGAAGGAGAATCAGAAGCCTAATTGGGCTTCTGACCTTGAATATGGCGCGTGGTGGCAAACATAAGAATCCCGACGACGGTGCAGAACGTAAGTGCATCGTCACAGGTGAAGTGCAGCCAAAGACTGGATTAATCCGGTTTGTGGTTGGCCCTGATAATGCGGTTTACCCTGATATCTTGGGTAAACTGCCGGTTCGTGGTATGTATGTCACTGCCGACAAGGCTATTCTTGAAGATGCGCGTAAGGGGCAGTTCGCCCGCAGCGCCAAGCAGGCCGTGACAGTATCGGATGGCTTAGCAGATGATGTTGACCGTCTTATTACGCAGCACGTCATTGACCTGTTGGGCCTTGCACGTAAGGCTGGTCGCGCTGTTTGCGGGTTCGAAAAAGTAAAAGGGTGGCTTGCTGGTAGCGAGAACGTCCGTGTCTTGATGCAGGCCTCTGATGGGTCTGAACGCGGCAAAACAAAACTTTGGACCCCTGAAGGGGCCCGTTATTTCGGTTGTCTGACTTCCCAAGAGTTGGGTTTGGCCTTCGGTAGAGGAAGTGTGATACATTGCGCTCTCTCCACTGGTGGACTCAGCAACCGTGTTGTAGAGGATGCCACAAAGCTTTCGGGCTTACGCGGGATCGACGGTCAAAAGACTGGCGGGGGCAAAGCGGCCTCCGGGAAGGATACGAATTTAAATGAGCGATAGTGACGGCAAAAAACCACTCGGCCTTGGCGGATCTCGTCCAAGCAACGTGAAACAGAGCTTTAGCCACGGGCGGACGAAGAACGTCGTCGTGGAGACAAAGCGTAAGCGCGTTGTGGTTCCAAAGCCTAACGCTGGAAAACCTGTACCTTCTGGTCCGACAGGCAGGCCTATTGGTGGCGATCCGTCAAAGCGTCCCGCTGGTATTTCTGACGTCGAATTAGCGCGCCGGATGAAGGCTCTTGCGATGGCGAAAGCCCGCGAGTCTGAGGAAGCTGCTAAGCGTGAGGCTGAAGAAAAAGAGCGTGCCGCAGATCGCGCAGCCCGCCGTGCGGAACTAGAAGCCAAAGAGACTGAAGACCGCGAACGTGAAGAACGCGCTAAGGCGAAGGTTGAAGAAGAAGTCGCGAAGAAGGCTAAGGCTGAAGCTGACGCACGTCGTGCTGCTGCTCCGGCCGTTGCAACTACGACTACGCCGACAGGTGATGCACCGACGACTGCTGGCGCTGCTCGCAATGCTGGCCCACGGGCTAACAAAGTGCCTGAGCGTGATAACCGTGACAACAAATCCGGTAAGCCGGGTCGTAGTGGTGACAATGATGGTCGCCGCTCCGGTAAACTGACACTGAACGCTGCGATGCGCGGTGGTGAAGGTGGCCGTCAACGGTCAATGGCCGCGATGAAGCGTAAGCAAGACCGTGCTCGCGCGAAGGCGATGGGTATGTCTGCTGAGCGTGAGAAGGTCATGCGCGATGTAAGATTACCAGAGACGATTACCGTCACAGAACTTGCGATTCGGATGTCTGAAAAGGTCTCCGAGGTTGTGAAGGCGTTGATGAACAACGGTATCATGGCCATGCAGACCGATACGATTGACGCCGATACTGCGGAATTGATCATCGAAGAGTTTGGTCACAAAATTGTTCGCGTTTCCGACGCTGACGTTGAACATGTGATTGCACAAGTCGAAGATAAATTCGAAGATCTGAAACCGCGTGCCCCGATCATTACGATCATGGGCCACGTTGATCACGGTAAGACATCTCTTCTGGATGCTATCCGTAAAACACGTGTCGTTGCTGGCGAGGCCGGTGGCATCACGCAGCACATCGGCGCGTATCAGGTCACAACTGACACAGGCCAACTCCTGTCTTTCCTCGATACTCCGGGTCACGCGGCGTTTACGTCGATGCGGTCTCGCGGTGCTCAGGTGACTGACATTGTTGTTCTGGTTGTTGCTGCGGATGACGCTGTGATGCCGCAGACGATTGAGGCGATTGCGCACGCAAAAGCAGCCAAAGTGCCGATGATCATCGCGATCAATAAGATCGACCGCGAAGGTGCGAACCCTGATAAGGTCCGGACTGATCTGCTTCAGCATGAGGTTATCGTTGAGAAAATGTCTGGCGATGTGCAGGATGTTGAAGTCTCAGCAATCACCGGCCAAGGTTTGGATAAATTGCTTGAGGCCATCGCGCTGCAGGCAGAAATCTTGGAACTGACAGCCAACCCTGATCGTGCTGCAACTGGTGCTGTGATTGAAGCCCAGCTTGATGTTGGTCGCGGTCCAGTGGCGACGGTTCTTGTGCAAAATGGTACATTGAAACGTGGTGATATCTTTGTCGTGGGCGAGCAGTGGGGTAAAGTCCGTGCACTTATCGACGATCAAGGTGACCGTATTGACGAGGCTGGTCCATCTGTTCCTGTTGAGGTTCTTGGCCTAAACGGCACACCAGAAGCTGGTGACGTCCTGAACGTGGTTTCGACCGAAGCTCAAGCCCGTGAAATTGCTACATATCGTGAGAAAGCCGCAAAAGATAAGCGCGCTGCAGCTGGTGCTGCAACGACACTTGAGCAGCTGATGGCAAACGCCAAGCAGAATGAAGACGTGAGCGAATTGCCGATCTTGGTCAAAGCTGACGTGCAGGGTTCTGCTGAAGCGATTGTTCAGGCGATGGAGAAAATCGGCAACGATGAAGTCCGCGTACGTGTCCTGCATTCCGGTGTTGGTGCGATCACGGAGACGGATATCGGCTTGGCCGAAGCATCTGGTGCTCCTGTGTTTGGCTTCAACGTGCGTGCGAATGCGTCTGCCCGTCAAACGGCGAACCAAAAGGGCGTGGAAATTCGGTACTATTCTGTGATCTACGACCTTGTAGATGATGTGAAAGCCGCCGCTTCCGGTCTGTTGTCTGCGGAAATCCGCGAGAACTTTATTGGTTACGCTACCATCAAAGACGTCTTTAAGGTGTCACATGTTGGTAAGGTTGCAGGGTGTCTTGTCACCGAAGGTATCGCCCGTAGGTCCGCTGGTGTGCGTTTGCTGCGTGATAACGTTGTGATCCATGAAGGTACTTTGAAGACCCTGAAGCGCTTTAAGGATGAGGTTGCAGAAGTGCAGTCTGGTCAGGAATGCGGGATGGCGTTTGAGAACTACGAAGACGTCCGCGCAGGCGATGTCATTGAGATCTTTGAGCGTGAGAGCGTTGAACGTAACCTGTAATTAGGTTCGATACTGAACTTTAAAGGGCGGTCCAATGGACTGCCCTTTTGCGTTTAAAGTGCTCATTTCTGCCCAAAATGACGGTACGAGATACGTGAAATAGATTTATGCCAGACCATGGTAGGGACTTTGAAAGGCCTAAAAAGCCGGGGGCCAATAACTAGAGCCAGTCCCGCAGTATGGGGATCAGTGGAATATCGGCTGCTGGCATTGGGTAGTCGCGCAGCTTGCTCGCAGTAACCCATTTTAGGGTTTGCCCCTCGCGGCCCTGCGGTGTTCCGTTCCATTTGCGGCAGGCAAAAAGCGGCATCAAGAGGTGGAAATCATCGTAGCTGTGTGACGCGAAGGTCAATGGCGCGAGGCAGCTTTCCCATGTGTCGATGCCAAGTTCTTCTTGGAGTTCACGGATCAGCGCGACCTCGGGGGTTTCGTTTGCCTCGACTTTGCCACCGGGAAATTCCCAAAGGCCCGCCATGGATTTTCCTTCTGGGCGCTGCGCAAGAAGGATACGGCCATCAATATCGATGAGGGCGACGGCAGACACTAAGATAATTTTCATTTGCGCGCCCTTGATCCGATATTCATGATCGGTAGTCTGCATTGATGCGGATGTATTCGTGGGTCAGGTCACAGGTCCAAACTGTGCTGGTCCCACTCCCGATACCAAGGTCGACGGTGATCGTGATTTCATCACCCTTCATGTACGTGGCGGCTGCATCTTCAGAATAACTCGGCGCCCGCCAGCCTTTTTCTGCAACCATAACATCGCCAAAGCTGATGGAGAGTTTGTCGCGGTCTGCTTTCGCCCCAGATTTACCGACAGCCATTACGACACGGCCCCAGTTTGCATCCTCTCCAGCGAGGGCAGTTTTGACGAGCGGAGAGTTCGCAATCGACATCGCAACTTTACGGGCATCCACGTCGTTACTGGCCCCGATCACGGAGACGGTCACGAATTTCGTGGCCCCTTCGCCGTCACGTACCACTTGATGAGAAAGGTCGAGCATCACGGCATGCAGCGCTTCCGCAAAGTCTTCGTTTCCTGTGACGTCAACGTTGGACGCCCCGGTGGCCCCGATAAGCAAAGTGTCAGATGTGGATGTGTCGCTATCAACGGTGATGTTGTTGAAGGTCTTGTTTGTATGCTCCGTCAGCAGCCATTGCAGCGCTTCAAACCCGATGAGCGCGTCTGTAAATATGTAGGCGAGCATTGTCGCCATATCAGGGGCGATCATCCCAGAGCCTTTGGCGATGCCTGCAATCTTCACAGTTTTGCCGTCTATGGTAATCTCACGGCTGGACCCTTTGGCAAAAGTGTCTGTCGTCATGATCGCGCGGGCTGCGTCTGATATGCCACCGCCAGTTTGTGATGTGTTCAGTTCATCAATTTTCGCAATAATTTTATCGTGTGGTAGCGGTTCGCCGATAACGCCAGTGGATGAAGTGAAGACGCGGTTTATATCCAACCCCGTGGTCGCGCTGATCGCATTTGCAATCGCTGTGACCGATCTGGTGCCGTACCTGCCTGTGAACGCATTGGAATTGCCAGAGTTCACAAAGATTGCGGCTGGCCCAGATGGATCGCCGCCCAGTTTGGCTTGGCAATCAAGGACATTTGCCGATCGTGTTGATGATTTGGTGAAGACCCCGGCGATGGTGCTGCCGGGGGTCAGAAGGGCCAACATCACGTCGGCCCTATCCTCATATTTTACGCCCGCTTCGGCAGTTGCGAATGTCACGCCTTCGATCACAGGAAGGTCAGGAAAGGTCGCAGGGGCTAGCGGGGAAAGTGGCATTTACTTTGGTTCCAACAATGTGAGGTCGCCAAGGAGTGCTGGATCAATTGCGCCGTCTTCTGGCATCATGATTTCCGCAGCTTCAGTCAGTTCAATAAGCCGGGCCTGAATGGCAGTTTCTTGGACTTCCGCCATCAATTCGGAACGGACATCTTCGAGAGCAGGCGCTTCTTTCACGCGGGTTTCCACCAGTTGGATTACGTGGAATCCAAATTGGGTCTCAACAGGATCAGATACTGCGCCAACGTCCATTGTCATGACCGCCTCTTCAAAAGCTGTGACCATCTGACCCGCGCCGAACCAACCAAGGCTGCCGCCGCTTGGTCCACTTGGCCCAGTGGATACGTCTTTAGCGACGTCCCCAAATTCTTCGCCTTCGGTTACGCGTGCTTTCGCTGCAATCGCTTCTTCTTCTGTTGCAACAAGCAGGTGGGCTGCGTTGAATTCGGTTTCGGAATCCGCGCTCTCGTATTTTGCATCGTAGGCGTCTTGGACGGCGGCGTCTGTCATGGTCGACACCGACAATGTGTCAATGGATTCGCCAGCAAGCAAAGACCGACGTTCGTTGCGCAGGGCGTATTCGACGCGGGCCGGCACTACTGTTGTAGCATCTGCCAGCAATTGCTGTTGAATCAACTGCTCTAGAACGCCATCAAATAGCACATCAGCTGGTAGTGACTGATACTGCTGCGGTAATTGTGCGCGGGCGATGATCATTTCGCCTAATGTGATTTCAGTCTCACCAACGGTGGCCACAACTGTGTCCGCAGTTGCGTCTTGCGCTACAACTGGTGACGCGAGTGTAAGGATCAGCGCCGCTGTCCCCAAATATGTTGCATGTTTCATTATAAAACGATCCCTTGTTGCGTCACGCGGGTACGCGACGTTGACACTGTTCAACCCCGACCTTACATCCTTCTGATGATCCTGAGGGGGTGCTCTTGGCCCTTTGTAGGTGGCCTTTTCAGGGGCTACAAGCGACCTCCTCTCAATTCGATGTTAGAATGGCGTGAGCGCGCCATCGGAGAATACATGCTTGGTTTAGGAAACGTCGCCAAAAAAGTCTTTGGCAGTGCTAATGATCGCAAAGTCAAATCGGTTCGCCCGTTGGTCGCAAAGATCAATGCGCTTGAGCCTGAGTTTGAAAAGCTGAGCGATGAGCAGATCAAAGCAAAGACAGAAGAACTAGCCATGCGCGCGATGGGTGGTATCAGTCTTGAGGACCTGCTGCCAGAAGCGTTTGCTAACTGTCGCGAGGGTGCCCGCCGGTCACTTGGCTTGCGCGCCTTTGACACACAGCTGATTGGTGCGATTTTCCTGCACCAAGGTGATATTTCAGAGCAGAAAACTGGTGAAGGTAAGACCTTGACCGCGACCTTTGCCGCCTATCTGAACGCCTTGACTGGTAAGGGTGTGCACATTGTTACCGTGAACGATTACCTCGCAAAGCGTGACGCTGAGTGGATGGCGAATGTTTACAACTTCCTTGGTCTGACTGTTGGCGTGGTTTATCCCCAGCAGCCCGAGGCCGAAAAGATCGCGGCTTACGCAGCGGACGTGACGTTTGCCACGAACAACGAACTTGGCTTTGACTACCTACGCGACAACATGAAGTCTGAGCTGTCCCAGATGTCCCAACGCGGCCATAATTACGCGATTGTGGACGAGGTTGATTCGATTTTGATCGATGAAGCACGGACACCGCTGATTATTTCTGGTCCGGCGCAGGACCGATCCGAGATGTACATCGCGATTGATAAGCTGATCCCTGAGGTGAAGGACGAGCATTTCACACTGGATGAAAAGGCCCGTCAGGCGACATTTACGGACGAAGGCAATGACTTTATTGAAGAACGGCTAAGTGCACTTGGTCAGCTTCCTGAAGGTCAGTCCTTGTACGACCCCGAAAGCGCCACGCTTGTCCACCACGTTAGCCAGGGCTTGCTGGCCCATAAGATGTTCCAACGCGACAAAGATTATATTGTCCGCAATGGTGAAGTTGTCTTGATCGACGAATTTACTGGACGGATGATGGATGGCCGCCGGTTGTCCAACGGTCTGCACCAAGCAATTGAAGCCAAAGAAGGCGTGATGCCGAAGCCTGAGAATGTCACGCTCGCCTCTGTGACTTTCCAGAACTATTTCCGCTTGTATAAAAAGCTTTCGGGAATGACTGGGACCGCGCTGACAGAAGCAGACGAATTCAAAGAGATTTATGGTCTTGGCGTTGTCGAAGTTCCTACGAACCGTCCCATCGCCCGTTTGGACGAAAACGATCAAGTTTATCGCACTGCCACTGAGAAATATCAGGGTGTTGTCGACGCGATTAAAGAGGCAAATGCCAAAGGTCAGCCCTTGCTGGTTGGCACAACGTCGATTGAGAAATCGGAGTTGTTGAGCACGATGCTAACGGATGCTGGGGTTGAGCATAATGTTTTGAACGCCCGCCAGCACGAAAAAGAAGCTCAGATTATTGCTGATGCTGGCAGATTTGGCGCGGTTACGATCGCTACAAACATGGCTGGTCGTGGGACTGATATCAAACTTGGCGGCAACGTTGAGATGCAGGTGATGGACGCGCTTGCCGCTGATCCAGACGCAAACCCAGATGAAATTAGGGCCAAGATCGAAGCAGAACATGCTGAAGAAGAGGCCAATGTTAAGGCTGCTGGTGGTCTGTTCGTATTGGCCACGGAACGTCATGAAAGCCGGCGGATTGATAATCAGTTGCGCGGTCGGTCTGGGCGTCAAGGCGATCCGGGTCGGTCGTTGTTCCTTTTGTCCCTTGAAGATGACTTGATGCGGATTTTTGGATCTGAACGTCTGGACAAGGTGCTGTCTACGCTTGGCATGAAAGAGGGTGAAGCGATTGAACACCCTTGGGTGAACAAATCGCTGGAGCGCGCGCAGGCAAAGGTTGAAGGCCGTAACTTTGATATGCGCAAGCAGCTGCTCAAGTTCGATGATGTGATGAACGAGCAGCGCAAGGTGATCTTTGGTCAGCGCCGCGACATCATGGAAGACAGTGACTTGTCCGAAGTTACCCGTGATATGCGTCTTCAAGTGATTGATGATCTGATCGCTGAATATATGCCACCAAAGTCCTATGCCGATCAATGGGACACTGAAGGCATGTACGCAGCAGTTATCCGTGATTTTGGCATGGATGTGCCGGTGATGAAATGGGCCGAAGAAGAAGGCGTCGATGATGATGTGATGCGTGAACGGCTTGAGGCTGAAAGCGATAAGCACATGGCTGAAAAGGAAGCAGCCTTTGGCGCTGAAACCCTGCGCAACATTGAAAAGCAGCTTTTGTTGCAGACGATTGACGGCAAATGGCGTGAACATCTGCTGACGTTGGAACATCTGCGGTCTGTGGTTGGAATGCGGGGTTACGCTCAACGTGACCCGCTGAACGAATATAAGACCGAAGGGTTCCAGTTATTTGAACGCCTGCTAGATAGTCTGCGCGTTGATGTGACACAGAAGCTAGGAGCAATTCGGCCGATGAGCCCGGAAGAACAGGAGCGCATGGTTACACAGATGCGCGAGCAACAAGCAGCAGCTGCTGCCGCGAGTGGCGCAGCGGTTGTTGCTGATACCGCAACAAAGACGGATGGCGCCCGTGCTGGATTTGTAGAAGATGACCGTGCAACATGGGGTACGCCGAGCCGCAATGGCCCATGTCCGTGTGGCTCTGGGGACAAATTCAAGCATTGCCACGGCAAGCTAGGCTAAATATGGCCTTAATCCGGTCACGATAAAACCCCGGCGTCGTCGCGCTGGGGTCATGACTTGAGTGCTTATTGTTTCCAAATGGGAATAGGAGACGGTTCATGTCGCGCCTTACACGAATAAAAAAAGCAATGACCATCGCATCAACGTTTTCAATAGCGCTCGGCATCGGATTCATTATGCAGTATGGCGACGCAAATGCTGCGCGCTTTACTGCCCAGCTGGGTACAGATATCCGCAAACCTGTCCTGATTATCGACTATTCGCCGTTGACCGCGATGACTGACTTTGACCTAAAGCCTGAGGCTGCCGCCTATCAGTTTGGCACCCGCACACATGAAGCTAACGAATCTGGCAGAATAAAGCTGGTCGCACTGGTTGAGGAATTTAGAGATGCAGATACCGCTGCATTGTTCGCCCAAACTCAGCCACAAGCATTTCGGCTAAGTGACTGCGACATCCTAGCGGCGGCAGCGCCACATCATGAAGGGTCTGTCCTGATGACGATCGTTTCTGAGTGCAGGACTGGAATGCCTTTCACTGTGAAGCACGGTGGGTTGTCATTTTCTGCCCAAACTGATGAATCTGGAACCGCGATTTTAACTGTCCCAGCGATGTCTGAGGATGTGAGATTTGTCATCACTTTTGAAGATGGTAAAAGTCTTGCCGCATCGACCTTCGCTCCGCAGGCGGCGCTTTACAATCGGGTGGTCTTTCAGTGGAAAGGTCTTGAGGGCGATTTCCTGAGATCAAACGCGCTGGAAGGTAGCGCTGTGATGCTTGACCGGCTTGGAGCAACTGTTGGTAAAACCCCAAGTTTTGCGCAGGTTTATTCCTTTCCGGTGGACGTCAGCATTGCTGACGGTCTGCGCGGTATCGACGTGGTGGCAGATGTGACGAGCCAGAACTGCGGGCAGGATTTAATCGCAGAGAGCTTTATGGTCTTTCCTGGCGGGATTGATCGTTTGTTTAAGGACATCCACATCACACTTCCGATCTGTGAAGAGGTTGGCGCGACTCTAGAGTTGAAAAAAGTGCTTGGGGAACAGAAACTCTCCTCAGGATGAAGCGAGACTGTTTGACCTTGATCACAGACCGAATGAAATCTGCGGCATGCCTTGTCGCAGTTTTTCTTTGTGCATCCACTGCTATGGCGGACCCTGTGACCGTGCGATCTGCTGAGGGTGGATTGGTGCTAATTGGTGATGTCATTGGATATGATGGCGAATTTTTGCAAATGAGCACCGATTACGGCCCGCTGACGTTGCGGTATGGATCTGTCATCTGCGAAGGGTCAGCGTGTCCTGATGCTGATGCATATGTACCCAAAGTGCGCCTGTCGGGCGCATCCCGTATGGCCGAAGTTGCAGTCCCGGCGCTAGTTGAAGCGTTTGGCAGGTCAAACGGATGGCAGTCTGAGCTGGTTCAAATCGACCCATCCCATTTCGACATTATTTTGCGCGACGAGTCGCAGGGCGTCCAAGCTGAATTCACCTTTCGTGTAAGCAATACTGACGAAGGTTTTGCTGACCTGATTGCATACGAAGCCGACATGGCGATGGCCGTGCGCGAAGTCCGTGTGGATGAGGCAGAGATCGCCCGTACTGTCGGCCTTGGCGATCTGACCGCCCCGCAGCAAAGTCGAATTATTGGGCTGGATGCGCTGGTACCAGTTGTTCACCCTGCATTGGGTTTGGATGCGATTGCGCTGAAGGACGTGGCGTTAGCCTACCGTGGTGAGATTAATAATTGGGTAGAGATTGGTGGCCCTGATTTGCCCATAGTGCGTCATCTGGGGCTGCGCACGAGTGGATCTGTGCAGTTCTTTGTGGATCATGCGGTACGTCAAGAAAGTGGAACATTGGCGCAAGATGTGACGTTTCATACTAGTTTTGACGCTGTGGCTGGCGCTGTTGCTGAAATTCCGGGAAGCATCGGTATGCTGCCGTATGGGAAAACGCGAAATACGCAACCGTTGACGTTGCGCGATAGCTGTGGATTCAGCTCGGTCCCGGTGACGACAACGTTGAAGACCGAAGACTATCCGCTGACGCAGCCGTTGTTCCTGTATCTGCCAGATAGACGACAGCCTAAGATAGTCCGTGATTTTCTGGCTTGGCTGCGTGGGCCAGAGGCTCAATTGGTGGTCCGTCGCGCTGGATTCGTCGATCAGGGCGCCGTTCCAATTTCGCTGGATGCCCAAGGTCAGCGATTCGCCAATGCAATTGCAAAGGCTGGTGAAGATATCCCACTGGCCGAATTACAACGGTTGATCAGGGTGCTGATGCCACGCACAAGGCTTTCTACAAGTTTTCGGTTTGAGGTCGGATCAACCCGGTTGGATGCGCAATCGCGGTCGAATCTGATGTCGCTGGGGCAAGCTATCCGTGATGGGCGGCACGATGGGCAAAGCTTGATGTTGGTTGGATTCAGTGATGGACGAGGTGCCCCTGCGCCAAACCGTGACCTGTCGAGCGCGCGTGCAGAGGCAGTGAAACGAGCGTTGGTAGCTGTGCTTGGTAGCTTGCCTGAAGGCGTTATAGTTGAGACTGAGGCATTTGGTGAAGCGCTGCCGATGGGCTGTGATGATACCGAATGGGGGCGTCAATTGAACCGCCGGGTGGAACTTTGGGTGGATCAGAGAAATCCCTGAGCTTTGAACGAAAATTCCTGTGATTTTCCAATAATCAAGTGATCATGCAATGTAATCTGAAGTGCGTTTGCTGCGTCTGCGATCTGGTTTGTCATGTCGATATCTGCTTGGCTCGGTGTCGGGTCGCCTGATGGGTGGTTATGGACAAGAATGATCGCGGCTGCGTTGAGATCGAGCGCCCGTTTGACGACCTCGCGCGGGTAGACTGGCACATGGTCGATAGTGCCTTGCGCCTGTGATTCGTCCGCGATGAGGGTATTTTTGGTGTCGAGGTAAAGCACTCGGAATTGTTCTGTGTCACGGTGCGCCATAATAGTGTGGCAGTAGTCGATCAAAGCGCCCCAACTTGAAACGACGTGTCTTTTCATGATCTTGGCACGGGACAGGCGGTGGGCGGAAGCCTCGATGATTTTGATTTCAAGCGCTGCTGCGTCACCCACGCCTTTGATTTTGAGCAGGTGTGTGAGGGGTGCCGATAACACCCGATTGAAGTCGCCAAAATGATCAATCAATGCCCGCGCGAGAGGTTTGACGTCTTGCCGTGGGATTGCGCGAAACAGGATCAGTTCAAGGAGTTCGTAATCAGGGACGGCATCGGCCCCACCAGTGAGGAACCGTTCGCGTAAGCGTTTGCGATGGTCACGCATGTAGGACGGCGCGCGCCCATTGATTGGGGCGACGATTTGGATGTCGTCGCTATCAAACAGGGAGTGGGCTTCGGAAAAATGTGACATTGCCAAAGATTGGCGCGATTCTAGTGAACGGGTGGTTAATGGCGAAGCTGGTTGGGTCGCTTCGCCATTATCTATCAGCCCTTCATGCCATCCCAGAACGATTTCACCGACTTGAAGAAAGACGATCCTTCGGGATTGTTCTCAGCTGCGATCTCGTCAAATTCCTGCAAGATTTCCTTCTGGCGAGCCGTCAGGTTCACAGGTGTTTCAACCGCCAGTTCGATGAACATATCGCCTTGTCCACCACCACGCAGGGCAGGCATCCCCTTTGCGCGCAGGCGCATTTGCCGACCCGACTGTGAACCCTCTGGAATCTTCACACGAGAGCGGCCACCGTCGATAGTTGGCACTTCGATTTCACCGCCTAAGGCCGCAGATGTGAACGACACGGGCACGCGACAGAATAGATTTGTTGCCTCACGCTCGAACAGTTTATGAGCGTTTACCTCGATGAAGATGTACAAATCTCCGGTCGGGCCACCACGCATACCAGCCTCACCTTCGCCAGCAAGGCGGATGCGAGTGCCAGTTTCAACGCCAGCTGGGATGTTGACCGAAAGAGACTTCTCTTTCTCAACACGGCCTTGGCCTTGGCACTTTGTGCATGGGTTTTTGATGGTTTGACCCATGCCAGAGCAGGTCGGGCAGGTGCGTTCAACGGTAAAGAAACCCTGTTGCGCACGCACTTTACCCATGCCGGAACAGGTTGGGCAAGTTTGTGGTTCTGATCCACCTTCCGCACCGGTTCCGTTACAGCCATCACAGCCAACGGCCGTTGGCACGTTGACAGTTTTTTGCATGCCTGCGAATGCATCTTCGAGGTTAATCCGTAGGTTGTAGCGGAGATCGTTGCCGCGTTGTGCGCGGGACCGTCCGCCACCGCGTTGTTGGCCACCCATCATGTCGCCAAACAGGTCGTCAAACACATCTGAGAATGCTGACGCAAAGTCGCCTTGACCACCGCCACGTTGACCGCCGCCGCCCATGCCACCTTCAAAGGCTGCATGGCCATATCGGTCATAAGCTGCTTTTTTATCAGCGTTTTTCAAGACGTCGTAGGCCTCGTTCGCTTCTTTGAACTGGGCCTCAGCGTCTGGATTGCTTGTGTTACGATCTGGGTGAAGTTCTTTCGCCTTAGTGCGATAGCCCTTTTTGATCTCAGCCTCGGATGCGCCTTTAGCGACGCCGAGTGTCTCGTAATAATCACGTTTTGCCATAGTATTCTTCCCCCTTGGGAACGGAAAAGACCGGCCCGCTATAAACGGACCGGCCCAATCGTCTTAGCCCGTGGGCTTAGTCACGCTTGTCGCCATCCAGATCTTCGAAATCAGCATCGAGGATATCGTCGCCGCCTTCATCCGCACCTTTTGGTTCCTGCACGCCATCTTCCGCATCTTGGGATGCTTTGTAGATGGCTTCGCCCAGTTTCATTGCTGATTCTGTGACGTTCTGAATGCCGGATTTGATCTTGTCAGGGTTGTCGCCTTCAAGATCATCCTTGAGTGCTGCAATCGCAAGATCAATGGCTTCGATCGTTGTCGGATCGACCTTGTCTTTATGCTCTTCCATCGCCTTTTCAGTCGAGTGGATGAGGCTTTCGGCTTGGTTGCGGGCGTCGACCATTTCACGACGGGACTTATCAGCCTCGGCGTTATCTTCGGCGTCGCGTACCATCGCTTCGATGTCGTCGTCGGACAAACCGCCAGACGCTTGGATCGTTACGCTTTGTTCTTTGCCGGTGCCTTTGTCTTTGGCTCCAACAGACACGATGCCGTTGGCGTCAATGTCAAACGTCACTTCGATCTGTGGCATACCGCGTGGTGACGGTGGAATGTCTTCAAGGTTGAACTGACCGAGGATTTTGTTGTCCGCTGCCATCTCACGCTCACCTTGGAACACGCGCAGTGTCACGGCGTTTTGGTTGTCTTCGGCTGTCGAAAACACCTGAGACTTCTTCGTTGGGATCGTTGTGTTCCGGTCGATAAGGCGTGTGAAAACACCACCAAGGGTTTCAATACCCAAGGACAGTGGCGTTACGTCGAGAAGAACAACGTCCTTCACGTCACCCTGCAGAACACCAGCCTGAATGGCGGCGCCCATGGCAACAACTTCATCCGGGTTAACACCCTGATGTGGCTCTTTGCCGAAGAACTTGGTCACTTCTTCTTTGACGCGTGGCATACGGGTCATACCGCCAACCAACACGACTTCGTCGATGTCAGATGTGGACAGGCCAGCGTCTTTCAACGCGGCTTGGCACGGCTTGATCGATGCTTTGATCAGGTCAGACACGAGTGACTCGAGCTTGGCCCGTGTCAGCTTCATGACCATGTGCAACGGCTGACCGTTAGAACCCATGGAGATAAACGGCTGGTTGATCTCTGTCTGGCTGGCAGACGACAATTCGATCTTTGCCTTTTCAGCCGCTTCCTTAAGCCGCTGCAACGCCATCTTGTCTTTCTTCAGATCAACGGAGTGCTCTTTCTTGAACTCACCGGCGAGGTAATCAACGATGCGCATATCAAAGTCTTCACCACCAAGGAACGTGTCACCGTTGGTAGATTTTACTTCGAACAGGCCGTCGTCAATTTCTAGGATCGTGACGTCGAATGTACCGCCGCCAAGGTCGTAGACTGCGATTGTCTGTGTTGTCTCTTTATCAAGACCGTAGGCAAGCGCTGCCGCTGTTGGCTCGTTAATAATGCGCAGCACTTCGAGGCCAGCGATTTTGCCGGCGTCTTTGGTGGCCTGACGCTGGGCATCGTTAAAGTACGCAGGAACGGTGATAACCGCCTGTGTCACTTCTTCGCCAAGGTAGGATTCAGCCGTTTCTTTCATCTTACCGAGGATGAAAGCAGAAATCTGAGACGGTGAGTATTTCTCACCACGCGATTCAACCCATGCTGCACCATTGCCGCCGTCGACAATGTTGAACGGCATGTTCTTTTTATCTTTTTGCAGCACCTTATCGTTGATGTTGCGGCCAATCAGACGCTTTACAGCAAAGATTGTGTTTTCTGGGTTTGTGACGGCCTGACGCTTGGCTGGTTGGCCAACGAGGCGTTCGTCGTCTGTAAAGGCGACGATAGAAGGTGTCGTCCGTGCGCCTTCAGAGTTTTCGATCACACGGGGCTTTGAGCCGTCCATGATCGCAATACAAGAGTTGGTCGTACCAAGGTCGATACCAATAACTTTAGCCATATTTCAAATCCCTTACGATTAGGCGGTTTGAGTAGCGCGAACCCGCTTACGGCACCCGCGCCTGAGTTAAACTGAATGCGGCTTGGGGACATGCCCTTTGCTGCGGTCGAACGGTATATAGGGATGGGTTTTGGGGGCTGCAAGCAGTGCAAGGGGGATAAAGGCGCCAAAATTGCAAGTTTTACGAGTCGTGTGGCTGTTTGGGCGGCTGAGTGAGCGAAATTTGATGGGAAAGAGGGGTGGTGGACTGAAGTGCTTGGGATCGGATTGACTTATGTAG
>JAPKCP010000129.1 GCA_028822885.1 Yoonia sp.
CGGTCGCTGGGCCAGACACGGGCGATGGGTTGATCTGCAACCACTGTATCGCCCATCTCAACAAGGTATTCGACAAGGCCAACCGTCTCCGAAAACATGAAACAACGCGCATCAGGCATGTCGAGTTGGACGGTGTCACCTAGGTCCAGTTCACCAGCCAAAATGCCAGCATGGATGAGCAAATTGCGGATACCTTTGCGGGCGATTGCAACACTTTGCGACGTCGCAGTGCCTGCGCCACCTATTTCCGTGGTCACGAAAACCTTGCCTTGGGATTCAACCTCTGTGTCGAACATGCCGACGTTATCAATTTCAAGCATCCGCACAGAATACGGCGCGTTGAAGGCTTGCATCGCGGCCATACACGCGGCCTCTTGTTGCTTGTCTTCAAGGATATGCGCGGCCGCGAAGGGCAGAAAGTCGAGCGTCTTACCACCTGAGTGAAAGTCGAGGACTATGTCTGCCAGTGGGACAAGTTTTGTCGCAATGAAGTGACAAATTTTCTCAGTGATAGTCCCGTCAGGGCGGCCCGGAAAGCTGCGGTTCATATTCGCGCCGTCAATGGGGGAACAGCGCGCGCCAGCCGCAAATGCGGGCAGGTTCATCATTGGCAGAATGATAACGCGACCTGTGATTTGTTCCGGCTTTAGGGAGACCGCAAGGTCTTGCAGTGCAATCGGCCCCTCGTATTCGTCGCCGTGGTTGGCCCCGGTCAGCAGCGCCGTTGGTCCATCCCCGTTTGCGATCACGGTAATGGGGATCATTACCGATCCCCAAGCACTGTCATCACGGCTATGGGGCAGTTTCAGGAAGCCGTGGTGGACACCTTGCGCATCAAGTGGAATGGTTGGGCTGCACGTCATGTCTTCACCCATAATTCGCGGGGCGTGTTGCACAGGCATTCATGGCCAGTTTCCGTGATCAAAATCGGTTCCGTAATTTCTAAGCCGCCATCATCAAGCCAAAGTGCTGGCATGAAATGGAACGTCATGCCGGGTTTCAGGATTGTAGTATCGCCGCGGCGGAATGAAATCGTCCGTTCGCCCCAGTCGGGTGGATAGCTGATCCCAATGGCATAGCCGCACCGGCTGTCCTTCTCAAAGCCCGCATTGTTAAGTGTTGCGTTGAATGCATTTGCGATGTCCTGCGCTTGATTGCCGGGTTTGGCTTGCTCTAACCCAGCTTCGATTGCATCGAGTACGGCGGCCTCTGCGTTGCGGTATTTTTGCGGGACATCCCCAAGGAATAATGTCCGTGATTGAGGGCATTGGTAGCGACGGTGTGCGCCTGCGACCTCAAAGAACGTGGCTTCCCCCGTTTGCATTGGCCGGTCATCCCACGTCAAATGTGGGGCAGTTGCATCAAGGCCAGACGGGGCCATCGGTACAATCGCAGGATAATCACCCCATTGCCCATCGGCACCACGAATGCCTGTTGCGTAAATCTCAGCAATCAGTTCGTTCTTGCGCAGACCCGGTTCAGCCAGATCCAAAATACGGGCATGCATAGCCTCAACGATCCGCGCAGCACGGCGCATGTAGATGATTTCCTGCTCAGATTTGACGGCCCGCTGCCAGTTTACCAATCCAGTGGCGTCGGTGAATGTTGCGGCAGGCAAGGCGGTCAATAGAGAGGCATGAGCCTTGGCAGTGTAATAGTAGTTGTCCATCTCAACGCCGATTTGCGCTTTCTCAAGGCCTAGTTCAGCCAGTATGCCAGCCAATTCCTGCATCGGGTGTTTGTCTGAATTCTGCACGAACGTATCATCATAGCCGCGCATAGAGTCAGCGTCGGTCATGAACACAGTGCGACTTGCACCAACAGCATCCATCGCACGGCCCCACCAAATTGGATCACCTTCTAAGGTCAGAATGACGCCCTGATGCACATAAAACGACCAGCCGTCATATCCGGTTAGCCACGACATGTTTGATGGATCGGTCACAAAGATTGCATCCAGTCCTTTGGCTGACATCGCTGCACGGGTTTTTGCAATGCGCTGGTGGTATTCTTTTGTGGTGAAATTTGCGTCATGTGTTGTCATTTGACTGATCGGTCCCTTCAAATTGGCACCCATCATTGGGTCATACTAAAAACTTCATCTGTTTTTGTGTTTCTGACAAGTCATCCAGCGACATCTTCACGCCTGTGATGGTGCCTAACGTGTCGCGTTTGGGACTAGTTGCGCTGCTGGGAATAAAATACGCTTCTCAACAATAGGGCATGTGCCCGCAATTCTGCAGGAGCCCAGCCATGACAACGACCCTCACCAACGACCAGCTGACGCAATGGGATCACGACCATTTTTTCCACCCATCCACACATCTGGCGCAGTTTGCCCGTCGCGAGATGGGAAACCGGATTATCAAAAGCGCGAACGGCGTTCATATCACGGACCGCGAGGGTCGCAGTTCGCTCGATGCATTCGCCGGACTTTATTGTGTGAACGTGGGGTATGGGCGGACCGAGATTTCGGACGCTATCGCCGCGCAGGCCAAAGAACTGGCCTATTACCATTCCTATGTCGGTCATGGCACTGAGGCTTCTATCACCCTATCGCGAATGATCGCTGAGCGCGCACCAGAGGGGATGAACCATGTCTATTATGGCATGTCAGGGTCAGATGCGAACGAAACAAACATCAAGCTGGTCTGGTATTACAACAACATTCTTGGCCGCCCAAAGAAGAAAAAGATTATCTCGCGGTGGCGTGGTTATCACGGCTCGGGTCTTGTCACAGGATCGCTGACAGGACTTGATTTTTTCCATCAGAAATTTGACTTGCCGCTGAGCCAAATCATCCACACCGAAGCCCCCTATTACTTCCGCCGCGAAGATCGTGGAATGGATGAAGCTGCATTTTCAGCTGATTGCGCTGCAAAACTTGAGGCGATGATCCAGCGCGAAGGTGCTGACACCATCGCGGCGTTCATCGGAGAGCCGGTCTTGGGAACGGGTGGGATCGTGCCGCCGCCTGCGGGCTACTGGGAGGCAATCCAAGCCGTCCTGAAAAAGCACGACATTCTGTTGATTGCGGATGAAGTCGTCACGGCTTTTGGACGTCTTGGCACCATGATGGGTTCTGACCATTACGGCTTGAAACCTGATCTCATCACGATTGCGAAGGGTTTGACGTCTGCCTATGCGCCACTGTCTGGGTCCATCGTGTCGGACCGCATGTGGGAGGTGCTAGAGCGTGGAACGGATGAATTTGGTCCAATTGGTCATGGCTGGACCTACTCAGCCCATCCGATTTGTGCGGCGGCGGGGGTGGCAAACCTAAAGCTGCTTGATAGCCTTGATCTTATCACAAACGCGAAGGACGTTGGCAGTTACCTGAAATCAGAAATGACAGCCGCCCTTGGGGATCATGTGAATGTCGGTGATATCCGTGGCGAAGGCATGCTGTGCGCCGTTGAACTGGTAAAAAACCGCGATGACCGTGTGTTCTTTGACCCAGCAGATAAGGTTGGCCCTCGGATTGTTGCTGCTATGCTTGATCGTGGCGTGATCGCGCGGGCAATGCCGCAAGGCGACATCATCGGCTTTGCGCCACCTTTTTCGCTGACACGCGCACAAGCGGATGAAGTCATTGCCGCAACAAAGGCATCAGTGGCTGACGTTTTAGGTTAGTCGAAAACTAAGGCGCGACGCCATTCGGGCGTCGCGTTTTACGGTGCCTCACGCCTGAGATGAAATTCATCTTAGCGAAGCGTCAAGCGCAACACATCAGGCGCAGCGCATCATATATAGCCGCATGTGTATTGCGCGCAGATACCGCATCCCCAATCCGAAACAGCTGAAATGCACCGTCTGGATTCGTTTGGATCGCTTGCGGTGTGCGGTTGATGAAGGCGTCGTGGTCCAGTTCACCCCGGTTTGACGACAGGTCTTTGAGGTCAAAGTACAGATCATCTAAGGGAAGTGTACCGTAATTCACCACAACTTGATCATAGTGTTTTGTGGTCAGGCGTTCCGAATAATCTGTCCCAATGGTTGCCGCGAGACGATTACCATCTTTGGTCACGCCCTTCAGTCGCTGTGTCACCGTGAATGTGACGTTATCCGCCTGCAATGCGCGCATGTAAGGCGTCAGGTTCATTGCCATGACGTCGGGTGCGAAGGTCCTATCAGGTGTCATAATTTCAACCTGAGAGCCTGCTTTCATAGCGATCTCTGCCGCTTGAAGCCCAGCATGATCACCGGCTTCATCGTAGACAAGCACGGATTGGGCTGGGGCAACGTCACCCGAAATGATGTCCCATGACGACACGACATTGTCGGCGTCCTTACCCGTTTCATACAGCTCAATATTTGCCATACCGCCGGTGGCAATCACGACCATGTCTGGGATTTCGGCCGTGATATTATCGGCGTCTGCAAAGGTGTTGTAGTGGAAGGCCACGCCCAAGGCCTCACATTGTGCGACACGCCAGTCGATCACTTGCATCATTTCAACGCGGCGCGGTGTCCGTGCTGTGAGGCGGATTTGTCCGCCAGCCCGATCCGCAGCCTCAAAAATCACAACCTCATGACCACGCTCAGCAGCGACACGTGCCGCCTCTAGCCCGCCGGGGCCTGCACCGACCACGACGACTTTTTTCCTAGTCTCAGCCTTTGCAATCGTATGCGGCATCTCCTGTTCGCGACCCGTAGCGGGGTTATGGATACAGAGCGCCATGCCACCCTGATAAATCCGATCAAGACAGTAATTTGCCCCAGTACAGGGTCTAATATCAGCCTCGCGGCCCTGCAAAATCTTCTGCACGATATGCGGATCGGCCATATGCGCGCGGGTCATGCCGACCATATCCAGATGCCCTTCAGCAATGGCATGGCGGGCGGTGGCGACGTCTTGAATGCGCGAAGCGTGAAATGTGGGCAGGCCAGTAACGCGTCGAACTTCAGAAGCGAAATCGAGATGTGGGGCAGAGCGCATACCAGCAACCGGGATCATGTCGGTCATGGCCGGATCAGTGTGGATACGTCCACGATTCACATTAAAGAAATCAATCATGCCGCTGTCGCGCAGCATCTTGGCGATCTGAATGCCTTCTTCGACGGTGACGCCGCCCTTTTGCATTTCATCCACGGTGCCGCGCACCCCGATGATGAAGTCAGACCCAACCCGTTTGCGGATCGCAGTCAAGACATCGGTCGTCATCCGCACCCGGTTTTCAAGCGTGTCTGCCCCATATGGCCCTTGCAACGTATTCGACAACGGCGACCAGAATTGGTCAAGCAGATGCCCGCCTGCGTATAATTCTATGCCGTCCATGCCCCCAGCCTGCATCCGTTCAGCCGCGGCGGCGTAATCCTCAATAATTCGGGCGATGTCCCAGTCTTCCATCTTTTTGGGAAACGCACGGTGTGCTGGTTCACGATCATGTCCGGGCGACACCGCTGGCAGCCAATCACCCTTGTTCCAGTTTGTGCGCCGCCCCAAATGGGTCAACTGGATCATGCAAGCCGCGCCGTGTTCGTGCACGGCGTCGGTCAATTCCTGCACCCACGGCACAACGTCATCGCGATACGCTAGAATGTTGTTGAAAACGGGCGGGCTGTCGCGGGACACAGCAGCAGAACCAGCAGTCATTGTCAGAGCAACACCACCCTTTGCACGTTCCGCATGATACGCACGATACCGGCCCTTGGGCATGCCGTCTTCTGGGTAAGCAGGTTCATGGCTTGTCGTCATCACACGGTTTTTCAGGGTCAAATGCTTGAGTTGATATGGCTGCAAAAGGGGGTCAGTGGACATTTGTGTGATCCTTTAACGGTCGAGGATGATATCGGTAAGTGGGCGGCTGGTGCAGGGCAGAATAAAGCCCCGATCCATTTCACGCTGACGAATGCCGCCCGCGTTTGTCATGTTCACTTCACCCGCATGTTTGAATGTTTTGCAAGTCCCGCATTCACCCCGCGCGCAAGAAGATGGCATTGGAACACCTGCGTCCTTGGCCGCCTTGAGAATGTTCAGGCCTTCTGGGCAGTCAAAGCTAACGCCTGATTTTGCAAAAGTCACACGGTGCAATGGGGCATCGGTTGCTGCTTCATCTGCGTCAAGCGGGTCGGCAAAGGTAAAACTTTCTTGCATGAAATGTGCAGGCGGCACGCCCGCTGTCATTGCGGCCTCATAAACCATCGCCATGAAGCTTTCTGGTCCGCAACACAGCACATTGCGCTGCGCAAGATCGGGGATCATGCGTTGTAATAGATCAGCGTCCAGACGGGTTTTTGCAGGGCCTTGGGACGGCAAGATGTCACAGGACAGACCGGGAAGGCGTTTTTGTAGCAGTGGGATTTCACCAGCTGCAATCGCGTCATCAGTCGTTCGCGCAACGTGGATAAAGACAGCATCCAGGGCGATCCCACGATCTGCTGCCGTGCGCAGTATCGACAGCATTGGCGTCACACCGCTGCCAGCTGCGATCAGCGCAAAGCGATTTCCGCTAAGGCCAATGGGCGTGAACTGACCTGATGGGCCAAAAGCCTCGATCTCGTGACCGGGGCTTAGTGTTTTGTGCAGAATATCAGATGCACTGCCGTTCGGCTGGCGCTTGACCGTGATCTCAATACTGCTGTCGCGGGCTGCCGAAGAGGCGATCGTGTAGCAGCGCTCAACCACGCCATTTGGGGTTTCCACCCGGAATGTCATGTATTGGCCGGGGTTGTAGGAAATGCGCGCACCTTCAGTTGGTGTTAGCAAGAACGTTCGGGTATCTGCAGTGTCATCCCACGCCGATTGGCAAGTTAACATGCCCCAACGGTCTGATGGCCATGCCCGTTTGCGCCGTGAAGTCCACGCATCATCGTTGATCATTCGGCGTATCCATTGGCGGTCATGCGATCAACGTACCATGTCGAAAATTCGTCCAGCGCTCGTTCCGTGAAGGGTGAATAGGGACCGGGGCGATAGCCAGCGGACGACACACCTTGATGCGCGATGGACACCAAATGCGCGTCTTCGGCATTGGTCGCCTTCCAAACAGCAGTGAGATGATCCAGATCGTAGTCTTCGCCCTCAACGGCATCCTTATGAACAAGCCATTTGGTCCGGACGAGCGTTTTATCTGCGCTGATCGGATATGCTGTAAAGATTACAGCGTGATCGGCCATGATATGGTTCCAAGAATTGACACCCCACAGATGCAGATCGCCGCTGCCTGGCATATTCATACTGCCTAATGGAACAGCGCTTGCGGCGCGTGTGTCCATCGTTTGAGATTCGCCTAGTCCCGCGATAATAAGACGCTGTGTTCGGAAGTTGGTTGGGTAGCCAACAGTGTGCTCAAGGGACGTGTGGTCAAGACCTTGCGCCTCCCAGATTATGCCTTGATCGCGATAGGCCTTGGCCAGCGCGTCGGCCTCTTCTTTTTCGGATGGCGTTAATCCTTCCGGATCAAACCCGAAATCCGCAGAATGGAACGACAAGCTAAGTTCGGGGTGGTTTGACGCACAATGATAACACTCACGGTTATTTTCCATCGTGAGCTTCCAATTACCGTCCTCAATGATCTCAGTCTCATAGGCCACTTTGGCGTTGGACAGATCATAAGGCGCTAGGCGTGGACCAACCTGTGACATCAGATCGGCGATGTCCGCAGGGGGTGTGTCGGATAGACAAGCGTACAAAATGCCACCAACTGACTGTAATGCGACAGATTTTAGGTGGTGCAGGTCACGATCAAAATTAACGCCCATTTGGGGCGCTAACGCCAGCGAGCCGTCCAGATCATAGGTCCATTGATGGTAAGGGCATACCAACTTGCCGACCACAGATCGGCCCGGCGGGACAAGGCGTGACCCGCGATGAGAACACACATTATGGAACGCGCGAAGTGTCATGTCATCGTCACGCAGGATGATAATCGAAGAAGTGCCTAATTCAACAGCGATCACATCGCCGGGTTCTTCAACGTCACAATCAACCCCAACCGCTATCCAGTGTTTACCGAATATTGTGTCACAATCAGCCAGAAAAGCAGTATGGCTTGTGTAAAGGGCGGCAGGCAGGGTGTGTCCAGCCCTCCGCATTTTGAGCAATTCAGCAAGCGAAGGGGTATGCAGATGCATGATTTTTTCGTCTAACATAGCAAGCCTCTCAGGTTATCTATAAACAGACTTACGGCCAATATTTATAAGCGACAACTGCAGGAATGAGGTGCATATGTATTACCTGAGATTATGCATTTAAGAGAGTGTTATGCAGCGATTACGAAAATCTATCCCGTCACTTGGTGCGCTGAATTTGTTTGAAGCAGCAGCGCGTCGGGAAAGTTTTACAAAAGCGGCGGCAGAGCTTGGCGTCACGCAGGCTGCGGTCAGTCGGCGGGTCAAAGAATTGGAAGCGTTGCTCGGCACTGCATTATTCGTGCGTGCCAATCGGCGTGTTCATCTTAGCCCTGCTGGGCAGGACTTGTTTGATGCAGTGAGCATGTCTTTTGATCAAATTGCAAAAGCAGTTGATACGATCAAATCGGCAACTGCCACGGATATCGTCACCATTGGTGTATCCCTCGCCTTTGCGCATTTCCGATTGCTGCCAGCGCTAACCGCGTTTCACGAGCTGTATCCCGACATTCGTATCAGGGTAGTTTCGGATGATGGATGGTCAGAAAATGCGGACCAAAGCCTTGATCTTGAACTACGATATAGCGCTGGGCATTTGGCTGATCGCAAGGCAATCGCGTCTTTGCCTGAACTCGTTTTTCCAGTTTGCGCACCTCATTTTGCTGAAAAGCACGGTATTAATCCAGCTGCCGATATTTCTGCGCAACATCTTGCGACCTTACCGCTTATCGAAGGCGAACAGCGTGCTGGACAGTTTTTGTCATGGACGCAGTGGTTTAAGGGCCTAGGGGTCGAAACGCCAACCGCGCATCCACGTTTACAATTTAGCAACTATTCTGATGCAGCTTATGCAGCGATGAATGGTGATGGCGTGGCTGTGGGTTGGGGCAGTCTGCTACAGCGCCCATTGTCCGACGGTCGGCTGGTTCCGTTGGGACAGGTTAAGGTCACACCGCCGGGCCAACATAAGCTTTTGGTAAAGAACGATGATGCAGATAAAACATCTGTTCGTGTCTTCGCTGATTGGTTGACGACTACAATGGCGCAAGCAGACC
>JAPKCP010000420.1 GCA_028822885.1 Yoonia sp.
ATGCTGTTTGGAGACGAAGACGTTATCCTTCACAATCGTCATGCCACCAGCAAAGTGATGCTCATCACGCAGTCGTTCAAATATCCGCTTCGACGTGTGAGGCTGCTTCTTGGGGACTAGTTTGTCTGCCTCAAGGATCTCATCTATAATCCCCGTATACGCATCCAGCGTTGGGCGACGAATCGCTTTGTCGCGCCGATAACTTGCCGGGATCGAAAACCTCAGCATCTTCTCAACAATGCGACGGTTGATCCCAAAAATACGCGCCGCTTCCCGGCGGCTCATGCCATCAACAAGAACGGCGTGACGAATGCGTCCATATAATTCCACGTGCTTCAATCCCGCCCCCCGTCAAAACGAAGAGCCTAGCAGGACAGGCCAATCAGCCTATCGGCAGCCAGATAATCCCGCCGCTAAGTGGTGCAGTATTCCACCGGCGGTCTCACCCAATGCTACATCTCATGACCGACCGTGCGAATGCCCGCCTCATCCCATCGTGGCAGGCAATGCAATTCAAGCTCGCATACCTTAGTCATTCCCCCTCGGGCCACAGTTATCCAAATTCCTGCCGGGCAGTGAAGACAGCGTCGCCCTAAACGAAGATTCCCCATCACGTGGCTTCTAAGAAAGACTAAAAGGAATATAAAATAAAGTGAGGGGCGGAGGTGATGTCAGGGATAACGCGAAAATCCAGCGGCATCAAAATAGCGCCGTACGCAGCGTTGGATATGTCTGCTTAAGAGACTGCGAGGCTCAGAAATAATCTCACCAAATTCTAATCCCATAAAGGATTGCGATATGATCGGATCAGAAAGAGATTGCGCATCCAAGTTAGAGAGCAACGTCTTCAAGGCATCAGCCACGGTCGGCTCTGTCCAGTAATATCGAATGCGATCACTGTAGCTGAAGACCTTTTGTGTCTCGATTTCATCGGATGTGCCTCGATAATATGGCACCCAATGGTCTGGGTTATTTCTCATCGCAGCAGCCATAACATCCTTGATCCGTGAAGGATTTGCGAGTTGCATCTGCGTTTCAATATCAGACAATGCCCAGACTGCCTCCCTGAAGCGGAACGTTAGCTCGGGTCCTACCTTGAGGAAAAAGAAATGTGTGCCGACAAGCGCGCCCAGTGCTGGCGTTGGCTGGTAATCCGTTGAGTGCGCTTCAAATGTGAGGCCGTCTTCGACTAAAATTGCTTCTTTCAACGGTTGCGCTTTTGCAGGGACATAAGGGTAGATCGATGAATGGCCAAAGTCGACGCCCGGCTGGGTCACGACCGACACTATCCGGTGCCAAGCGGCGTCCAATCCACGAGAGGCAAACGCCTCGCGGTGCGTTGTAATAGTGTCCTGGAACCGGGCAACAGAAGTTACATCCAGAGCTGTAGGCTCTTCAGTTTCGCCGCCGGGGATTGGCACTTCAGTCCCAATGATATAGATAAGTTTTTCGGGATTTGGAGCATATTTCTCTGCTGTCACGCATAGATCAGCGGCACGTCTTGCGATCTGCGTAAACGTCAGGTGTGTTTCGTCTCCGCAGGCCATGCTCGCATCAAGGTGGATTTTTTGGAAGCCAGCCTTCACATATTGCTTGACCATTTCATGGGCTTTTTCCATGGCTATCGCCGCAGGTTCTGCACGCCAAGGGTTTGGACCAAGGTGGTCGCCGCCTACAATTAACTGGTCCATCGATACGCCGGCATTTTTCGCCATGCCACGCAGCCAGTCCATAAAGTCCTGCGGCGTCATGCCGGTATAGCCACCGTCTTGGTTAACCTGATTGCAAGTTGCCTCGATCACAGTTGGGAATCCTGTTCGAGCTGCGTCGTCTAAGATTGCCAATAGAACATGTTCGTTTGCTGTGCAGAAGCAGGGCAAGCCAATGGTGGCGCCCGCACGATTTTTCGCAATGAGGTCAAGTACGTCAATCATATTAATGCCTTATGTATCAAGTATGTGCGAAAAGTGTCGAGTTTTGTCTGTGCTATAGTTGCATTCATT
>JAPKCP010000421.1 GCA_028822885.1 Yoonia sp.
GAAAAAGTCGCTTGAATAACGGGCGTTAGCACCATTTGTGCAATCCTCATTCCGTGCGTGACTTCAAAAGGTGCATCGCCGTGGTTGATCATAATGATACCAACTGGGCCGCGATAATCGCTGTCGATTGTACCCGGGCTATTCACCAATGTGACGCCATGCTTCAAGGCAAGTCCCGAACGCGGGCGGATTTGGACTTCAAGTCCGCTTGGAACCGCCATCATCAAACCGGTTGGGATCAGCGCACGGGCACCGGGTGCAAGTGTCTGGGGGGCAGGAATCTTACCAAAGTTCGCACAAAGATCAGCACCGGCTGCGCCTTTTGTTTGGTAAGCAGGTAGCGGCAACGTGCGATCGGCGTCACCTGTCCAACATAACTCAACCTTCATGTGACACTCCGATTTTTCTGGAAAAATCATCCAAATTTTCGCGAAAATTTGCCATCATGCCAGTGTCACTGCAATACGTTGCGCGAGCTTCTGCGCGACTGCGGTTTTGCCCATGCGAGGCCAGTCTTCGATGCCTTGATCTGAAATAATCGTCACTGCGTTCTCTTGTCCACCCATGATGCCTGTTTCTGGTGACACATCATTCGCAACGATCCAGTCGCACCCCTTCCGCTTTCTTTTCGCGGTTGCGTTGGCAATCACATCATTTGTCTCAGCGGCAAATCCAACCACAAGCGTTGGGCGGCCATTTCCCATCTGTGAAACAGTCGCAAGAATATCTGGGTTCTCAGCAAAACTTAACTCGGGCAATCCTGAGTTATCTTTCTTGATCTTCTGATCCGAGGCATTTGAAACGTGCCAGTCAGCGACCGCTGCCGCGAAAACGGCGGCATCTGCAGGCAAACTGGCTTGAACAGCTATTAACATCTGTGCTGCTGTTTCAACGGCAACAACCTTAACACCGGCAGGTGGAGGGACATCTGCAGGCCCTGTCACAAAGGTTACATTGGCACCCAAACCGGCCAGAGCAGATGCAATTGCAGTACCTTGTGCACCGGAAGAGCGGTTTGCGATATATCGCACGGGATCAATCGGTTCATGGGTGGGACCTGACGTTACCAAGATGTGTTTCCCTTTCAGGGGGCCATCAGACAAAGCGACATCGATCGCGGCCACAATTTCTAGTGGCTCGGCCATACGACCGGGTCCATATTCCCCGCAAGCCATATCGCCTTCGCCCGGTCCAACGAACAAAATACCGTCTCCATGCAATGTCTTCAGATTGCGTTGTGTCGCTGGGTGTTCCCACATCCGCACGTTCATTGATGGGGCAACAAGAACGCGCTTGTCCGTGGCCAACAGCAAAGTCGATGCCAGATCATTAGCAAGCCCGCCCGCCATCTTCGCCATCAAATCAGCGGTTCCGGGGGCCACGACGATCAGATCTGCGGCGCGGGACAGCTCAATATGACCCATCTCAGCTTCATCATTGAGATTAAATAAATCAGTATACAGCTTGTTTGCAGCCAGCGCCGACACCGACAAAGGCGTCACAAATTCAGCGCCTGCTTTGGTTAACACAGGCGTCACACTTGCGCCGCGTTCGCGCAACCTTCGTATTAGGTCAAGCGACTTGAACGCAGCGATGCCGCCGCCGATAATCAATAAAATGTGTTTGTTTGCCAGCATGTCAGCCTCCGCATCTGTGCTAAACCTAAGCCTTTGACCGGCCGGTTACAATCGGCACGCACTACTTGAAAGCAGCGCAAGGATCGGGGTGATCGATGGGGTCAGTGACGCGCCAAAGATCAAACGTGCCGGCCTCTTGGGCCCCTGTTATCTGACCAATGCTCAACACTGCGACATCACGGGCTGCTGCGGTCAGATAGACTGGCATCCCCCAATCTGTCCGGGCATGCCCATTTCCGGTAATTACCACAATCGGACCACCCGTGACGTCCAGTGCATTCAAAGTGGCGCGCGCGAAAACAGCATCGCAAAACCGCTTCTGATCAACAAACCACGGTAGCATTTCTGGTGGCAACGCGCCGC
>JAPKCP010000006.1 GCA_028822885.1 Yoonia sp.
AGAGACCACAATACTGGAGCCTTCATGCGGGGCGTAATACCTGATGACGTTTGCATCACAGCGCAGTATCGCTTGCCTCAGGTCCGTGCATATTGGGCGGATTGGTCTTTTTGGATTGGGTTAAGAGTGACAAACAGTCACGGGTCGTGGTGTTTTCAACTACTGGGGAAACCACATTTGAAGCGTTCAGAACAGGTCGTCAGTGACAAATTTTCATTTCCAACCAACATTAAGTTAGCCCAGCGCCGTTCGTGAGACCCTTGTAAACGTTTGACCATGAAACGCTGTTTGCCGCAGCCAGCGATCCACTAATTTTTCGGCTGGTCATCTGTTATCGAACCGTCAACAGAGCGCTATTTTTGATCCCTACTTTTCGTTTTTGCTGGCCTCAGGCAAAGCAGTTGTCATCATCAACAGAGTTTCAGCCCGTATCATTGGCTGCTTTCCGTTTTAGCCAATGCGGACTCCGGGTGCGCATATTTCCATTGGCCATACGTTTTTGGTGCGTGTTCTTTGGGGTCGGGAAACTAACTGGAAATTAAAGACCCTCATACTTGGCCATCTTTTTGCGCGGAGATGAGGCGTGGCTTCACGCTACCCCGGCTATCAGCAATCCCAAAACACTCAGTGCTGTCACGATGCCTGATGAGACCCTTGATCTTGGGACTGGTGCCGTGCCGTGGCGATCATACCACCTGACCAAACACGCTTAGACAGCGAACCTAGCGCAGACGGAATGAAGCAGAATCGCCCAAGCCTTGATCCGAGGTAAAGCGCATATCCAGCCCGTTAAATTCAACAAGCTGGCAATTATATGCAACTGGATCACCGCCCCAGCTCATCTCACGGCAGAAAAAACCATTCTCCCATGCCCATGTGCCAGTAATATCCCATCCAGCGCCAGTGCCCACAATCTGTCCACTCGACGCCACCGCTAAGTTCACACCGTACAGCCGATTCGACAGATTTTTCCCGTTCATCGATGCAAGAAACATCACTTTATCGGTGATCACTTGATAGCTTTGCGCCGCAGCCTGCGTCGCAGTAACGCCAAACACGAATATTGCTATCTTCAAGATCATTTTCATACGAAAGTTCCTTTGCTGTGCATTTTTCTTTATACGCATCCAAAGACGCTTCGGTTTCGACAGACACAGCGATCAGGCGAATATCCGCTAACCTCAAAGGCCAAGAACGTCCATCATGTCGTATTCGCCCGGCGCCTTGTCTTGCCCCCAAATGGCAGCCTTCAACGCCCCACGCGCAAAAACTTTGCGGTCAGTGGCCATGTGGCGCAGAATGATCCGCTCACCGGGGGCTGCAAACAGCACATCATGTTCACCCACAATGTCGCCACCCCGAATGGCTGCAAATCCGATATCACCACGCTTGCGCGCCCCAGTGATTCCGTCACGACCACTGTCTTTGACATCACTCAAAGCAACACCGCGCCCTTCGGCAGCAGCTTCGCCTAGCATCAAAGCCGTTCCAGATGGCGCATCGACTTTATTATGGTGGTGGGCTTCGATAACTTCGATATCAAAGTCTTCGTCCAAAGCCGCAGCAACCTTCTTAGTCAGTTGCACCAAAAGGTTCACACCCAGCGACATATTTCCAGCCCGCACAATGACAGCATGGCGGGCGGCGGCGTTGATGGCTTTGAGATGATCTTCAGTCATGCCCGTCGTGCCAATCACATGGACAGCGCGGGCCTGTGCGGCAAGTTCCGAAAAAGCGACAGTCGCAGCAGGCGCTGTGAAATCGATCACGGCTTGGGCCTTTGCAAAGGCTTCCAGCGCGTCAGACGTCACCATAACGCCGATTGCTTGACCGCCCATTGCAGTTCCCACATCTTGGCCGACCCAAGCATGGCCGTCACGCTCAAGCGCGCCAACAAGGTGGCACACACCAGATGCTGCAATCGTTTCAATCAACATTTGCCCCATACGGCCTGACGCCCCTGTGACGACTATTCCCGGTCCATTTGCCATGCGCTATCCTTTCGCGTCTCATATCGACCCTCTTAACCGGCCACGTTACGTGACGCAAAGCCTCGCTTGGCAAAACGGAAGTGAGCCCTTACATGGTGCAGTATGGCAAAGCAAAGTAACAGAGACGGTAAAGCCCCAACACAGCGTATGCTGAAAGTGGGCGAACAAATCAGACGGACGTTATCGTCCGTTCTGCAACGCGGTGAAGTTCATGATCCCGACCTGAACCGGATGATGATCACCGTCGGTGAGGTGCGCATGTCGCCTGACCTGCGTGTGGCCACCGCCTTTATTCTGCCCCTCGGTGGAAAAAACAAACAAGAGACGCTAGACGCCGTGCGCCGTAATCGCCACGAGATCCGGCATCTTGTTGTAAAGGGTGGATCACAAAAATTCGCACCCGAAATGCGGTTTGAGATCGATGGAACCTTCGATCAGATGGACGCGACACGTGCCCTTCTCGCGGCAGACCACGTCAAACAAGACCTCGACGACTGATGCGCTTGCTTGCAGGTCTCCTTGCCATAATGGCGATGCCTGCATTTGCTGTCACTTGCGAAGATATTACCTATCAATCCAACAGCTACACAGTGTGCTCGGTCGATGTTGTGTCAGAGGACTTGCGCCTCTTTCACAGTGATGATGCAGGTCAAGTTATTGGTGATTTTGGCAATTTGGCTGAAGGCTACCCAGACAAAACGCTCGCCTTCGCAATGAACGCGGGGATGTATCACCAAGACCGCGCACCCGTGGGCCTTTATAAAGAAGCCAACGCGCAAGTTTCAGCGATCGTTACCTCTGACGGCCCGGGGAACTTTGGACTGCTTCCAAACGGGGTGTTGTGTATTACTGACGCCTCTGCGCGGGTTATTGAAAGTTTGGCATACGTTGCAACAAACCCAACCTGCCGAGACGCCAATCAATCCGGCCCGATGCTCGTGATCGATGGTGAATTACACCCCAGATTTCTGGCAGACGGGACATCAAGATATATTCGTAACGGAGTTGGAACAACTTCGGATGGCGCGACCGCGATTTTGGCAATTTCCAACGATGCGGTTACTTTTCACGACTTCGGCAGTCTCTTTCGTGATTATCTCAGAACACCAAACGCGCTGTATTTTGACGGAAGAGTGTCGCGCCTTCACGCCCCCCAATTGGATCGGTCAGACTTCGGCTTCCGGCTTGGCCCTATGATTGGTGTTCTAGAGTAACGTCACGCTTCTTTGGTTTTCTCTAAATCCCGGGGGTCTGGGGGCTGGCCCCCATCCTCTTTCGCGTTTCGGGACTGGCCCCCAATTCCAGAATGTGTGCGCAAGTGGACAGCCCTCCATATTGACGACGCGCACAACACAAGCTAGCAGCGCGTTCAGTCAGCAAAGGGATCAAAGATGGCACGCAAACGCAAAGGGCGCGATATCTCTGGCTGGCTCGTGGTCGACAAGCCTGCAGGCATCACCTCCACGACAGTTGTCGGCAAGGTCCGCTGGGCGATGAATGCGAAAAAAGCCGGTCATGCGGGCACCCTTGATCCCGAAGCAACTGGCGTGTTGGCGATTGCATTGGGCGAAGCCACAAAAACCGTTCCCTACATAACCGAGGCACTTAAAGCTTATACTTTCACGGTGAAACTTGGTGAAGCCACAAACACCGATGATGCAGAGGGCGAGGTGATCGCTTCCTCCGCCAAGCGCCCAACTGATGATGAGATAAAGGACGCCCTTGCGCCTTTCATCGGCGACATTATGCAAGTCCCACCACAGTTTTCGGCAGTGAAGGTCGACGGACAACGCGCTTATAAGAAGGCCCGCGAAGGCGAGGAAATGGATCTGGCAGCACGTCCCTTGTGGGTTGATGAGTTACTGCTCGTTGATCGCCCTGACCCAGATCATGTGGTCTTGGAAATGACATGTGGCAAGGGTGGTTATGTCCGCGCCATCGCACGCGACTTAGGTGAGGTGTTGGGATGTTATGGCCATGTTCGCAAACTACGCCGCATTTGGTCTGGCCCGTTCGATGTTGAAGACGGCATCACGCTGGAACAGGTTGACGCACTTGCCAAGACACCAGAGCTGGACGCGTATTTGCTGCCACTCGAAATTGGTCTTGCTGATCTGCCACAAGTGACCTGCCCCGCTGAAAGCGTCGTCAAACTGCGCAACGGAAATCCCGCACATGTGATTGGATCAGGCTTAGACTACGGCGAAGAGGTTTGGGCCTCGCATGATGGCACCCCGATTGCCGTCGGCAAATACTTGGGCGGAACCCTCCAGCCGACGCGCGTCTTCGTCGCTGATTCTGAAGACTAGCCAACCCTAAGCACCGTTACATGCGGCCTTTTGTTACAAGATGTCACGCACTTCACGCGGACGTCAGTGACAGGCCGATATTTATTTCACGAAATGTTACAGTTTCCATAAGGTGGGTCATCCTTGTGTGAAGTGGGTGCACACGATCCTCTTATTTTGACACGATACAGGTAACGAAACACACATCGATATCCCAGATAAGAGATTTGCCCCATGAAACAGACAGTCTTCACAATTCTCGCCGCTGGCGCCTTCGCAACCATCGCCTTTGATGCATTTGGTCAGGGCCTTGCGCCACTGTTCGGTTTTGCCAAGCTCGCCCCTGTTGGTCTGGCACAGCAAACATTGAACACCGTTTTTGACAGCGTCCCAAAGGGGGCGGCACATTTGCTACACACGATCACAGGCATGATATTCTATACACTCGGCTACCTGTTGATCGCTCGCCCCTTACAGAAAATGATTGTCCCCGCTCTTCATTGGAGCCTGACGGCAGTCGCCTACGGGGTCGCCCTTTGGGTCTTTGCCTTGTACATTGTTGCCCACCTGATTGCCGGAAACCCCGCATTCCTTGGCTTTTCTGGTATTACTTGGGTCGCTTTTTGGGGTCACATCGTCTTTGCCCTTGTCGCAGCGTGGGTGATCGAAGCCCGCGGCGTGTCGATGTCCTACGTCAAAGCACCGCCAGTAGAGGCATAACCGCCATCCAACCCTCCCTGACAGGCCGTCTTTGAAAGCAAAGGCGGCCTGATTGCATTCTGGATCAAGTCACCCGATACCATCACGATGATCACACGCCATCACAGCGACGGGCCGACCCTATCGTCAGCCACTTATTCCGATTGCGAAACCTATCGCTATGCGTTGACGCGCACGTGGGACACGACTGCAAAGTGTCTCATGTTTGTGATGTTAAACCCTTCAAAGGCGACAGAAGCGCACAATGACCCAACCGTTGGACGCTGCGAAAATCGCGCACGCAGCCTTGGCTATGGGGCTTTTCGGGTGACAAACTTGTTTGCCTTACGTGAAACCGATCCGCAGGCCATGCGCAGACATATTGAACCAAATGGTCCAGACAATGATCAAACACTGATTGATGGTGCCGTTTGGGCAGATGCGACGATCGCAGCATGGGGCATCCACGGCGTGCACCAAAGCCGGAACACCGAAGTTACACACTTGTTTTTGAAGCATAAGTGCGATCTCCATGTTCTAGGACTAACAAAAGCAGGTCATCCCCGGCACCCACTTTACATGCCCTATTCCGCCCTACCAACACCTTGGCGATCGTAAGCCCCTGTTAACCAACGGTTTGGTTCACGCCAGACAAAACCAATCAGATTTGATACCCGAAATCTGTAGCCACTGGTTTGGAGGCGACTTCGTTGAAGCAGGACAAATACAATGCTCGCAATTATTGCTCTTCTTGGTGTGGCCGTGGCTTCGGTCATGGTTACAGATACTGACTACACAACGGATATGGATGACAAACCTGAAACCGCAGACGGGACTTTGGCCGAAGAAGAAACCGCAACATCGACGACGCCTTTACAAGAAGCATTCGCGGTAAGCGATACAGCTGGAAATGCTGCGTCGGGCAACACACTGATGGGGACTCTTCGTGCCGATACGCTCCAAGGTAATGACGAAAATGACGTGCTTAACGCAGGTGACGGCGACGATGTGCTTCATGGAGATGGCGGTGACGATGTCCTTTTTGGCGGCAAATCAATGGACAGCCTCTTTGGCAATGCGGGCGACGATGAGCTTGATGGCGGTGAACATGACGACGATCTGATTGGCGGCGATGGCGATGACACGCTGTATGGTGGCAACGGAAATGATACGCTTCTTGGCTCTTTCGGGGAGGACACGCTTGTCGGTGGAACTGGCGAGGATGTTTTGAATGGTGGCGCAGGCGATGACACCATTATTGGCAACGACGATTCCGATCCGGACTACCTTAACGGTGGCCGCGGCGATGATTGGCTTGGTGGTGGTGCAAATGACATGCTGCATGGTGGCAACGGTGCCGATACCTTCAACGTCCACGCAAATGAAAACACAGGGGCCTACATTAGCGACTATGATGCAGACCAAGATGTCATCGAAGTTGTCTTTGACGCCGAAGGTCCGGCACCTGTGCTAACAACCGCAATGACGCCCGAAGGCCTTGCCCTTTACGCAGATGGAAAGTTCATCGCAGGCTTTGCCGACGTCACAGCTATAGATTTGAGTAAAATTGCATTGATCGCCACGTAGAAAACACTTCTCTTTTCTACCGATATTGCCTAGATGCATCCATCCACACAGGGAATCCTCTGTTCGGATACTCCATGGGCCTTTCTGGACGTCATCCCGGATCGCGCCATCAACCCTTTAGACAAGGAGACCCCGATGTCGATTACTGCAGAAGACAAAGCACGGATCATGAAAGATTTCGCCACCAAAGAAGGCGATACAGGCTCCCCAGAAGTTCAGGTCGCGATTCTTTCATCGCGCATCGCGACTTTGACCGAGCACTTCAAGACCCACAAAAAAGATAACCACGGCCGTCGTGGTTTGCTGAAGATGGTAGCCCTGCGCCGCAAGTTGCTGGACTACACACGCGGCAAGGATGAGGCCCGTTACCAGGGTCTGATCAAACGGCTTGGCCTGCGTCGCTAATTGTAGCGCAAGCGTATTTATGGAAAAGCCCGCCAATTTGGTGGGCTTTTTTGTTTCGGTGGGTTGCAAGGTTGATTTTCAGATCATCCGAATGACGTCTTTATCAATCGCCAGCACGTAACCTTTGCGAGCGATGTTCTTCACAAGCAATTCGCTGATCATTTGGTTGCCCAGTGTATCACGCAGCCGTTTGATACGAGTGGCCCCAGCCGCTTCGTCACATTCAGACGCATCACGTCCTGAAATGACACCTTCGATCTCAGCCCCAGACAGAACTTCGTCGTCCATCCGCGCCTCAGCCAGTACTGACAGCGTCTCAATCGCTGCATCTGTCAGTTTGAAAGCAAAATCATTGAGGTAAACCGCCTTTTCACCCCGATTAATCTGAAGAGAGTTAACTTCAATTCCTGCCCGCTCGATCCGCCCCATTCGACGGTTCAGCGCAATCAGAAGAACAAGGAACGCCACAGCAGCAACAAGCAACGCTGTCGAAAACATCAGCAACACAAAGATAACAAAGCGGTAAGACGCAAGCGTATCTGCAAAATTCGTCCCCGTTTGGGCAAGAATTTCGAGCAGTTTTATCTCTGCGTTGCCCGTCAGCGTGTCGTTTTCGACGAATAAACGCTCGACCTGCAAGTTGAACGCGTTGGCGTCTGGCAGATTAATAAAAAGAAGACTCGCAGCAACAGCAAGGATCAACACGATCCCAACAATACCTGCCACAACAAGGCGGCTACTAATCTCACGGGTCTCAGAAGCGGAGGAAGTAATCACCGGCGCTATCCTTCTTGTCATCCAATTGCGCATCATCAAACACGCTCAGTACATTCAGCAATTCCCAACCGCCCGACGAAAGCCGTCCAGACAGTTGTGATGCCGCGTTACCAACAGAACAATTGCCCTGAACCGAGGCCACACCGTAATGCAGCCGCAAGGGGTTGTCCTGTTTGGCCTTATAATCTGCATAGCAAGCCGCCTGCGCGGTCCCACTCAGCAAACCAAATGCCAGTATGGAATAAAGAAAGGTCTTCATGCCTTGATCTATGCCCTTTTGGTGCGTGTTATCCAATATCGGCTAACGTTACCCCGCTTGGTATCGCATATCCATCCCCCGTTATTGTTGAACATCACTGGAACCACCCATGGTTGGTGCATCCCGCATCGCAGCTAATGGAGTACACGATATGCGCAAGACACTGACAGCCGGCCTGACGGCCCTTTCCTTTATGCTCATTCCTGCCGCACCCGTGCATGCAGAAAACAACGCCGCATTGAACCAAGCCATACTAGGGTTGCTTGCTGCTGGTGCGATTGGCTTGGCCATCAACAAGAACAGACGTGACCAAAGCCCAAGCGTGGCAGTCGAAGCAAACCAACGCTTTGGCGACGACATTGATAACCGCCGCCATGATCATGCCCACAATTCAAATCGCAATGATCGTGACACACGCCGGAACCGCCATGTTGATCCGCTTCCCGGTCGCTGTTTCCGCCGCGTTGAGCTGGGCAATGGCCACGTACAAAACGTCTTTGCAGCGCGTTGTTTGGACCGTCGCTATAACGACGCAGCAACCCTACCACGCCAATGCCTGACACGGATTGGTGGGCGCGACGGCAACCGTCGTGGATATCAGGCACGTTGCCTGCGCGACTTTGGGTATCAGTCTGATCGCCGCTGGTAGCACCTAAGATAGATGTGTGCGGTTGAGGGTCATGGCGACCACACATATCTTATGGGGCGAGAGTATTTGGACGATCTTCTCGCCCCATTTTATACTTGAACGGCTTCGCAGGCTCTGGTCTGAACCCCTATGGTTAAGACGATTCCCACTTTTGCATTCGAACAAGACGCCATCGCCAGCGGCTACCCCCGTGTCGCTGGCGTTGATGAAGTGGGACGCGGCCCACTTGCTGGTCCGGTCGTGGCAGCGGCTGTCGTTTTAGATCCCGATAATATCCCGGAAGGTCTGAACGACAGCAAACAGATGTCTGCAAAAAAACGAGAAGCGCTTTCTGAGATTTTGCATAGTGTTGCGGATGTCTCAATCGCACAGGCCAGTGTTCGTGAAATCGAAGAATTTAATATCTTGCAAGCCTCACACATCGCAATGGTCCGGGCAATTTCTGGCCTCAGGCAACCGGCTGATTTTGCACTGATTGATGGAAATCGGGTGCCGCGCGGGCTGAACACACCCGCAGGGGCCTTAGTAAAAGGGGATACGCGGTCATTGAGCATTGCTGCTGCCTCGATTGTGGCCAAAGTGTGGCGCGACCGCCTAATGATGTCGCTGGCGCAACAGCACCCGGGGTATGGCTGGGCAACAAACCAGGGCTACCCCACCAAAGAACACAAAGCGGGACTAAAAAGCCACGGTGTTACCCTACATCATCGGCGTACATTCGCCCCGGTACACAACATCTTGTGGCAAGAAAAAAAATAAACGCATTGATTTATAAAGATATTTACAGCGATTCGTGTCTGAATCATTGTGGTCTCAACAAACGAGCGAAACAAATTCGCCGGGACAGAGGCAAACGATGAAAACCAAAACAAAAGCCCCCAAAGGGCTGCCAGAGGCGGCGACGCTTCCCCTAAACACGATCCTTGATGGCGACTGCATTGAGCGGATGAATGCACTGCCTGCTGGGTCCATCGACCTGATCTTTGCGGACCCGCCGTATAACCTTCAATTGAAGGGTGATTTGCATCGCCCCGACAATTCCAAGGTTGATGCCGTGGATAACGATTGGGACCAATTCGACAGCTTCAAAGCCTATGATACGTTCACCAAAGCGTGGCTTGCCGCCGCCCGTCGACTTTTAAAACCAAACGGCGCGATTTGGGCTATTGGTTCATATCATAATGTGTTCCGCATGGGCGCTGAGCTGCAGAACCAAGGGTTTTGGATTCTCAACGACGTTGTCTGGCGCAAATCCAATCCGATGCCAAACTTCCGTGGCAAACGCCTCACGAATGCCCACGAGACATTGATCTGGGCCTCTAAGGAAGAAGCCAGCAAATACACGTTCAACTACGAAGCTCTGAAGGCTTTGAATGAAGGCGTTCAGATGCGGTCTGACTGGGTTCTTCCAATCTGCACTGGTCATGAACGCATCAAGAACGACGAAGGCGATAAGGCCCATCCAACGCAGAAGCCGCAGTCATTGTTGCACCGCGTTCTGGTCGCAACGACCAACCCCGGTGATGTGGTCCTCGATCCGTTCTTTGGCACTGGCACGACCGGTGCTGTCGCCAAAATGCTGGGCCGTGATTTCATCGGGATTGAGCGCGAAGAGGCCTACCGAAAGGTTGCTGAAAAACGCATCAAGAACACCCGCAAGTTCGACAAAGAGGCGCTTGAAGTGTCCACGTCGAAACGTGCCGAACCGCGCGTCGCGTTTGGTGTCCTCGTTGAACGCGGCATGCTGCGCCCCGGTGAGGAACTGTGGTCGATGAACGGTCGTCATAAGGCCAAGGTCCGTGCTGACGGAACCTTGATCGGCGACGATATCAAAGGGTCAATCCATCAGGTCGGTGCGCATCTTGAAGGCGCACCAAGCTGCAATGGCTGGACCTACTGGCAATTCAAACGCGAAGGACAAAAAGTCCCAATCGACCTGCTAAGACAGCAGATCCGTTCTGAAATGGCCAAACACAACTAAAGTTTTACGAATACCGCCAGTGCAAGTGGCCACCTTCCCTGCAAGGGGAAGGACCACCTGCACCTACTACACCCCGCCCTTGTGGCGGGGTTTTTTTTGGTCAAAGGTCAGGCATATTTTCGGAAAGTCTCTCAACCAGTGCCGCGCTTGATGCGCTCAAAAACCTTAAGGCGTCGTTATCGACCAAAGAAGGTGAGATTGCTGATCTTCTCGCAACGCCACTGACCGAAAGCCACTAGATTGACTAATTAGTCGTGGCAGCACATGGAGCGGCTTAAAGCGCACGTTCGCGTGCGGCCCAGCCAAATCAAGGGGTTCACATTGGCAGAAAGGGCGGCCTAGACATCCTAAATCAGTGACGGCAGCACATGCTTTAGGGTCAGACTGCCGATCATTCATGCTGGTAACGCAAACGACTTTTGTCTAGCGCGGTAGTGGGTTCGTGCCTTGCTTGTAGGGCAACCAATCTGTGATTTCAGGGTAGTATTTTGCACGCCACGCCAGAACACGCGGGTTCATAATACGGCGCCATATACGCGGTGACAGCGCTGCCATTGTCATCAACGGATAACCGTACGGTAACTGCGGCGCTTCATCGGCAGAGTAGGTTTGCAGCAACGGGAACCGGCGATCTGGCTTATAGTGATGGTCCGAATGACGCTGAAGATTGATCAATAACCAGTTCGATGCCTTGTGGGCCGCATTCCATGAATGGCGCGGCAAGACGTGCTCATATTTCCCATCGCCAAGATGTTTGCGAGTCAAACCGTAATGTTCAACGTAGTTCACCAGTTCGAGTTGGAAAACCGCCCACATCGCCTGCGTTAAAAACAGAAAAATACCCCACCAACCGCCGATCATTGCCGACAGGATCAAGAACACTGCTTGCAGTGCCCAATAACGGAAAAACGGGTTGGACAACGTGGTCCAATGCTTATTTTTACGCGCCAACATCGCTTTTTCCGCATTGAACGCAGAGACATAGCATTCATACAAAACACGCGAAAAAAAACGCCAGAAATGTTCGTTAAATCGGGCTGTCACCGGGTCTTTTGGGGTCGCGACATAGCGGTGGTGAACCAACAAATGCTCTGATCGGAAATGTGAATACAAGACTGAAGCCAATAGAATATCAGCCAGCCATCGTTCAAATTTTGGCTTTTGATGCATCAGCTCATGCGAATAATTGATGCCAACGGTTCCCGAAATAATCCCAAAACCAGCAAAGAGTAGCCATTGTTCGACGCTGTTTAGGTGATCCGTATTCACGACGTAAATCATCGTCCCAAACAATGTCACTAACTGAACAGGCGCCCAGATCAACGTAATCAGGCGATACCAAAATAGTTGCGCATCGGGTGTCTGCGGGTCAGCATTATTTTGGTTCAAACCGGCGAAGTAGTCCAAAATCGTGAAGAGATACCACGTCGACACAGGCAAAAGCAGCAAGGTCCAACCACCATACATCGCGGCCAAAATCGCAATTGGGATCAAGACAAGCGACATCCAGAACGGGAGTGCCGCGAAAAAATGCGCCGCGATGGGCTTGGTGGGAGCAATGGTCATAGAACCCTCATGTTTAGCTGCTATCTGGGTAACGTTAACAACGCTTGCACTCAATCGTGGCGTTGCGTCGCGGGGATGAGATCAAAAACTTTACGCATAGCTGTTGGCATAGCAGCGGGCGAGAAATCGTCATGTGCGACAAAGGCCCCGCGTTCAGGATTGACCCCATCGTTCGCAACCACAGTCATAATTTTCAAACGCAGATGGAAGTGCGTAAACGTATGCCGCGCTTCTTGCCCGCTGTCTTCCCATTCACCCGCAAGCGGTGGATTGGGGACAGGATCATCAGACCAGTCGGAACTTGGGAATGCCAGCATGCCACCCAGCAAACCTTTGTCTGGCCGCGTTTCGAGAAGCCAAGCACCATCTTCACGTCGTGCGACATAGACATAGCCTGACCGGATTGGTGTTTTCTTCTTTGGCGTTTTCTTGGGTAATTCAGACGCCGTCCCCGCCAGTCGTGCCAAACACGGATCGCACCAAGGGCAAATCCCGCAAGCCGGGTTCTTTGGCGTGCAGATCGTCGCGCCAAGATCCATCACAGCTTGGGCGTAGTCGCCAGGGCGTCCCGGAGGTGTCAACGCCGCTGCGAATTTCATCAGCTCTGGCTTCACAGCGGGCAGCGGCGCGTGGACATCATACATCCGCGACATGACCCGTTCGACATTTCCATCAAGAACCGTGGCCTGTTGATTAAACGCGATGGAGGCAACAGCGGCAGCGGTATAAGGGCCGACCCCCGGTAGTTTGAGCAGGTCGTCATAGCTAGCAGGAAAGGCCCCATCGTAGTCGTTCACAACCACGCGCGCGCATTTCAACAGGTTCCGGGCACGGGCATAATAGCCAAGCCCCGCCCACGCTGCCATGACATCTGCGTCCTCTGCTGCGGCCAAATCACGCACTGAGGGCCAAATCGTCGTAAATTTGCGGAAATATTCTTTTACTGCAGCCACTGTCGTCTGCTGCAGCATGACCTCTGACATCCATATAAAATAGGGGTCTGGTCGCTTACCAGCCTTACTGTCAGCCGGGTCCACGCGCCACGGCATGACGCGGGCATGGACGTCGTACCACGTCAGCAAGTCTTCGCTTAAATCACGCAATGTTTATTGCTCCTTTCGCCTAGGCTCTGGCTTGGCGGGCCGTCTTGCTTACACTAGAACATAATGATGAAACAACCACGCTATAAGGGATCAACCTACGGGTTTTCCAGAGCATCTGGATTGATGCAGACGCGGATTCGCAAAGCCAGCGAAGCCCGTGGCTTTGCTGTCACCCGTCTTTTGACCCATTGGGCCGAGATTGTGGGCGAAGCGACCGCCAAAATCGCAACGCCCGTTAAGGTGAGCTATGGCAAAGGCGGTATGGGTGCGACGCTGTCCGTTCTGACGACCGGAGCGCAGGCCACAATGCTGGAAATGCAAAAAGACCAAATCCGTGACAAGGTGAACGCCTGCTACGGCTACCGCGCGATTTCGCGGGTTCGGATCACACAAACAGCCCCTGTTGGTTTTACCGATGGGAAAGTTGCCTTTGAACCCGCCGACAAAAGACGCCCAGAACCCGCCCCTGCCATCAAGGCAGAGGCCACACAGATGTCCAATGACGTGACTAGCCCTGATCTGCGCGCAGCCCTCGCCGCACTTGGGGCAAACGTCCTGTCAAAACACAAAACACCGACTAAAGGATAAAACATGAAACGCAGAGACCTTTTGAAAACTGGCGGTGCCGCAGTTGCCCTGTCGGGTAGCTTTGGCACGCTTTTGCAAGCACAAGATGCCGCCATTGAAATCCCAGACATGATCCTTGGTGATGAAAACGCACCAATTGAGGTAATCGAATACGCGTCGTTCACATGCCCACACTGCGCCCGTTTTCACGCCGACGTTTTCCCAAAACTGAAAGCTGACTATATCGACACCGGCAAAGTCAGGTTTATCTACCGCGAGGTTTATTTTGACCGTTTTGGGCTGTGGGGCTCCATGATTGCCCGATGTGCGGGTGCAGACCGGTTCTTTGGGATGTCCAGCCTGATCTACGAAAAGCAGCGCGAATGGACCGCAAGTGGCGACCCTGCAGTTGTAATCGAAGAACTGCGCACACTGGCAAAAACCGCTGGTATGAATGATGCGACCCTTGATGCCTGCATGTCAGACGCAGATCAGGCACAGGCCCTTGTTGGTTGGTATCAAGCCAATGCAGAGCGGGACAACGTGACCTCAACCCCAAGCTTCCTGATCAACGGCGAAAATTTCGGCAATATGTCTTATGCTGATTTCCAAACAACCTTAGACGAAAAGCTAGGCTAAGTCTTACAGGCCAATCTGACTGAGGGCCGCATCAAGTGGCCCCCAGTCCTTTATTGTCAGGCGCACAGGCAATGTCAGCACCTTCGCACGGAATGCATCAGGCAAACGCACAGCATCTTTTTCCGTTGTGACCAACTGCGCATTTCTCAATCGCGCCTCGCCTTCAAGCCGCGTCATCAAGGCAGGGGTTAGGGGTTGATGATCCGACAACGCCTCTGTGTGAATAAGTGTGACGCCAAGATCGCGAAGCGTTTGAAAAAACTTCTCCGGATGGCCGATGCCAGCAAAAGCCAAGACAGGTAACCCCTGCCAAGGCATTCCCGTGGGAAGCGGATCAAGCTTGCCTATGATATGAGGACAGTCCAGCGGCCACTGATTTGCAAATTGCGCCTGTTCGGCAGGCCCACCAATCGACAGCACAATATCGGCGCGCATCAAGCCCTTGGCGACAGGTTCTCGCAATGGTCCTGCCGGAATAACGCGGCCATTTCCGAAACCATGCTTTGCATCAACGACAACAATTGACAGGTCTTTTTGAACGCTTGGGTTTTGGAAACCATCATCAAGAATGATCACATCCGCACCCGCGTTTTGCGCAGCTTTCACGCCATCTGAGCGCGTTTTAGCGACCCATGTTGGGGCAAAAGCAGCAAGTAAAAGCGGTTCATCCCCGACTTGCCCAGCTTTATGGATCAAGGGGTCAACCTGCGTTGGCCCCGTTTCGGTACCGCCAAAGCCGCGCGACACAATGTGCGGCATGCGCCCCCGTGCGATCAAGTGAGTGGTCAAAGCCATCGCTGTCGGCGTTTTACCAGTGCCTCCCGCGTTGATATTACCACTGCAAATGACCGGGATATCCGCTTTCATTCCTTGTTGCCCAACACGCCGGGCAGTTGCGGCTGCATAGATCATTGCCAGCGGCGACAGCATCCGGGCTTGCCACGTTGGATGATCCGGCGATGAAAACCAGAATAGCGGTGCTTTCATGTCATCGTCCTATCTCGTCGAGCTGCGCAATCACGGCCTCTGCGATCCGGTTTGTCACATCAGCCCCACGCGATGTCACATCCCAAGCCGCATGCACGATCAGCGCCGTCTTGTCCGGCGAAAGCAGCATTTCAACAGTATCCCCCAGGTCCTCAAATGACTTAAGGGATACACAGGCATCCGCCGCAGCAAGCCGTTTAATCTGCGTGTCAAAGGGTGCAACATCCGGCCCGTGCAGGACAGCAGATCCCAACGTTGCGGCTTCAAACGGATCGCGGCAAGGCCCACCTGATAGACTCCCACCAAGATATGTAATTGGTGCGATTCGATACCACAGGCCCATTTCGCCCTCGATATCAGCGACATAGACCTGCGTGGCTTCACCAGATTCTTCACCTGCCGAGCGTTGTGCGACAGAGAATCCTGCGTTGCGCAACCTATCAACTGCTGCGTCAACTTGGGAGAGGTCCCGCAATGTCACAATCAACAGAAGTCGATGCGCCCGGCGGCTTGCCTGATGATGTGCCATCGCAATCTGATCAATTTCAGACAAGTCTGCATCAGCTGCCAACCAAATAGACCGCGCATCAAGCGTTTTTGTAATGTCCTGACGTTCCTTTTCAAAATGAGGAAGGGCGGCTGGCGCGCTTTCAAGCGGTCCCAACGTTTCAATCCGAGATGCATCAGCACCACCGCGAACGACCTGCATCGCGACGTCTTTATCAACAACCATGATCCTGACAAACTGCCGTAACATGGCACCCATCAATCCGGGCATCCTACTTTTTTTCGGTAGCCGCAGAACATTCTTGGTCGCACTCACAAGCATACAAGAAATGGCCGATTGCTTCAGTTCAAACAGGGTGCTTGGGTCAAGATCTGAATCAAGCCACAAAACAAGACTGGGGCGCCAGTGCGTTAGGAATGCACAAATTTGCCCATGACCGCGCGGCGATTGAACGGTTTCACCACTTGCGAAAGGCAGTGATATAATCAGAGAAATTTTGTCACCATCGACTTGGATTTGCTGCGACAGATCCCCCAGCGCATCAAGTTGATCAGGGTTGGTTGCCCGCACCCAGACCACAGTGCCATTCGGTCGCGGTGGCATGTCAGTCAGGGGCTTCCCGCCCCAATCGCCCTTGTAGCGCGAGAAATAGGCCGCGAGCGAAAGAGACCGATCAGGCATGATGTGTTCCGCTAGCTATCGAGTTCTTCAGTCGGTGATGCGGGTGCCTCTTCGTCACGAAGCCGGTGCAAGTGCGCGATATAATAACGCGTATGAGCGTTGTCGACGGTGCGGTGCGCGGCACCTTTCCAAGCGTCATAGGCGCTGGCATAGTTGGGAAAAATTCCAACAACATCGATATTATCGACATCCGCAAATGCATTTTTCGCTGGATCAATAAGCTCGCCGCCGAAGACAAGGTGCAAACGCTGGGTCATAAGGGGAGCCTTTTTTGTAAAGTGATTGAGGTGAACTTAAGGGTTTGCTTCCCGTGTCTCAACCCGCGACTTACGCAAACGCCGCGCGCAAAAGGGAGGTTACAGGACTGCCAGCCACGACACCATTTACCTGCGGGTGGGGATTATTGAATCGCAGTGGTGCGCCGGTTTGGTCAGTCACGTCACCCCCAGCTTCAGCGACAATCAAGGCGCCTGCTGCGATATCCCATTCCCAAGACGGTCGCAGCGTCATCATCGCGTCAAATCGCCCTTGGGCCGCAAGTGATAGACGATATGCCAGCGATGATCGAAATTCACGTTTCACCCCAAAAGGAGGGCTGCCAGCTGCCCAACATTTGTCTGCAAAGCTGGCTTTGTTGGACAACACTGTTGCACCGTCGAAGTCAGCCTTGTTGGAGACTGAAATCTGCACTCCGTTCAGAAATGCACCGCCACCTTTCGACGCCGTATACATCAAGTCGCGCATCGGCAAATACACAACCGCCGCAGTGACCAGTCCGTCTTCTAACACCGCAAGCGCATGCGCCCAATCGCTTGACCCATTGATGAATGCACGGGTCCCATCGATAGGATCTACGATGAATTGGCGCTTTGTATGCAGCCGAGAAGTGTTGTCTTCGGTTTCTTCGGACAACCAGCCATAGTCAGACCGCGCACCCAGCAATTGCTGGGCCATCAACTCATTTACAGCCAAGTCAGCTTCGGTCACGGGACCAGCGCCATCATCCTTTTCCCAAACTTGTGGGTCAGCATCGACAAAGCCACGCGCAATTTCGCCAGAGGTTTTCGCAACAGCGGTAAGAAGCGCAAGATCAGTCACCGGCAAGGGTGAGCCCTTCGATCAAAATAGAAGGAACAACGTGGCTCAGATGCGCCCGCGCATCATTGGCTGGGATCATCCGCATGAGCATATCACGCAGGTTTCCAGCTACAGTGCACTCGTTCACCGGGTAGGTAATTTCGCCATTCTCGATCCAAAATCCGGATGCACCACGAGAGTAATCCCCTGTATTGGGGTTCACCGTTGAGCCAATCATCGACGTGATCAGCAGGCCCGTTCCCATATCGCTGATAAGATCAGCGCGGGATTTGTCGCCTTGCGTCAACGCAAGGTTTGACAAGCTTGGGGATGGCGGTGCGGATGTGCCGCGTGATGCGTTCGCCGTGCTGTCCATGCCAAGTTTCCGAGCGTTCGCGAGGTCCAGCGTCCACCCTGTTAAAACTCCATCTTCGATGATTGCGCGACGCTGGGTCGCAAGACCTTCGGCGTCAAACATGCGCGACGAGAACGCGCGCGGTCGACGGGGGTCTTCGATCAGCGATATACCTGTGGGTAGAATTTGTTCGCCCAGCGCCTCGCGAAGCCAGCTTGACCCACGTGCAATGGATGCACCATTGATCGCTTGGCTGATGTGACCAACAAGGCTGCTCGAAATGCGTTCGTCAAATAGAACTGGGTATGTCCCCGTTTTCGGTCTGCGCGCGCCGCTTCGCTCAACCGCACGAGCCGCAGCCTGACGTCCAATGTCGTCAGCGTCACGCAAATCAGCTTGAAAAATGCGGCTATCATAGTCGTAGTCCCGCTCCATATCGGCACCCGTGCCACTGATGGCAACGCAGGACAGACCACGGTCGCTGCGGGTATACCCACCAGAAAATCCATTGGATGCGGCAAGGTGAATACGGCGACGGCTATAACCAGCTGAGGCGGATTGAACTTGGCTGATGCCTTTGTTTGTCAGGGCTGCCGCCTCTGCCCGAGCTGCGTCGTCTTGCAGGGTGGCCGGGTCAGGTTCTTCCATCGGATCAAACATTTGCAGCGAAGCGCTATCGCGGTCACTCGCCAGTTGCGATGCATCCGCAAGACCTGCATATGGGTCTTCAGGTGCTTCGCGGGCCATCGCCACAGCGCGTTCGGCCATCTGTTCAAGGGTCGCAGTTTTTGCATCCGAAGAGGACACGCAGGCCTGCCGTTGGCCCACAAAAACCCGCAAGCCAACATCAACACCTTCAGACCGTTCGGCCTTTTCTAAGGCCCCGCCACGCACATCTATCGACACCGATGTGCCATCAACGGCGATTGCATCCACCGAATCTGCGCCTGCCTTTTTGGCAATTGCAATCATCTGTTCGGTAAGGTTGGAAAGCTCTTGGGACATGCGTGCTCCGGTCTGAAAGGTCGTAAGACAGGTAGGCGGCGGGTTGCCCCGCCGCAAGAGGCGCTTAACGCATGCGTTGCCCGTTCACCATGACATGACCTTCGCCGTTCACGTCAACACGCGATTCAAACGCATCATCGCCCGTCGCACTTGCGATGAAACCCATACCAAGACGGGCCATTCCAGCCTCGTCCTGACCGATAACCCCAAGTGTGACCAAGCGATCAATCAGGGCATTTGCACCCACGACGTTCAAGATCGCGCTACCTTCGGGGCTTGGAAAACCGTCAAACGTGGTCGTGTCCGCGTTATCGAGTGTGAATGACCCAGTCGCCAATGCACTTGTCCCGATGGCGCTTACTGAAACCTCATTCACTGTGAGGCTTTCTAAGCTAATCGGTGGCAGGTCCTGCTCCATCTGCGCTTCGAGCGTTGCAAAGTTCAGCGCGTCGATTTCTGAAATGACCTTGCCTGATACGTCAATGTTGATCGAGGCTGGGTCGCGCGGCAAGTCACCTGACGGATCAAAAAGACCCCAAATGTCATCGCTGAATGTGAGGTCTTGTAAATTGAACTGCAGTGCGACGTCCTGCATATCTGTGCTTGGCAGCAGTGGGATTTTGTAGCCACCAGAAACAGCACTTAGGCTACCAGACACTGGAAAAGGAAATGCGTCTGGCATCATCACTTTAAAATCGATGTCTTTGCCCTCCCCAAACAGATCCATACCCATTGCGTCGATTGAGAAGCGGCTAGAAGCCGAGCCCGTCGCTTGGAATTGCTCCGACACGACAACACCGTCTGATGTCGTGATCGTTTCACTTGTCCCACCGCCCGCATTAGATGTGCCACGCAGATAAGCGCCGCCAGCAAGAACAGCAGACAGGTTCATTACATTGGACCCACCCGCAGGCAAGGCCGTTTGGAACGCTGCCTCATTGGCGCCAAGCCGACCAGTATTGCTGATCACACCACCATCAGGGACTTTCACAATGTAAGCGATGTCCGTCGATCCGGTCTGCATCTCTGTCGATGTCGTGATCAAATCACCGGTCACAACGCGCGAGGTAGCACTGTAACCGCTCATCAGGGCCTGCATCGTCATGTCGATATCTTCTGCTGGGATATCAATGTCTTTCAACGCGAGCGACACACCATCAGCGGATTGCGCAAACGTCACATCGTCGGGCGTACCTGATGCCATACCCTGAAAGTTATCCTGCTTGATCGACAGCGTTATTGATCCTGCACCCTCATTCGGGACATCAACTTCAATCCGCAGATCAAAGTCATCAGGAAAGGCAATTTCCACGGTGCCATCAGATTGGTCGGTCATCCGCATGTTGGGCATAATGACCCGCATCGTCGCAACCCCAAATGGGAAGCGGTATAACAGCGCGTGGTTTGAAACGACCGTATCAGCCCCGTCAGCTTCAGGCGTTCCAATCACCTGCGCGCCGGTTGATTCATAATAGGCCGTGTAGGACGCCCAAACGTCAGTTGCAGTCACGTCAGCCGTTGCGGCATTTGCCATCAGGACGGCAGCGGATAAAACGGTCGTTCCAAATAAACGACTTACAATGAGGCGGCGACGCAGCATAGGTTAACCCTTTTCAATGAAAAAAGGCGCGACGGTTGCCCATCGCGCCCCGTTGTTTCGCTAAGCTTACTGGATACGTTGACCGTTGGCCATGATGTGACCCTGCTCATTGATCTCAATCTTGGAGGTCAAGGCATCATCACCCGCAGGTACCGTGAACATGCCCATAAACATACGGCCCATTGTAGCCTGTTCGGCAGGCAGCAGGCCCATATTCACAGCCGTATCAATCAGCGCATTTGCGCCTGTAATACCGATGTTCAACTCACCCTGTGGGCGCGGCAACCCATCAAACGTCTCAAGATCCGTGTTGTCAAAGGTGAAGTCACCATCGCCAACGATCTCAGCACCCGCACCAGCAAGACGAAGACCGATAAGCTGGAGTGTGTTCAGCTCGCCCGGAACATCCGCGTACGCCATCGCCTCTGCTTGCTCAGGGTCAAGTACATCGAAGAACAGTTTCGCCAAGCCTGAAATATCCAATTCAATTGAAATTGGATCGCGCGGAATAGCCCCGCTTGGATCGACCATACTCCAGATGTCGTCACTGACGGTTACGTCCGTCAGGGCCATATCAAAGCCAAACTCTACGGGGTCTTCGGTGCTTGCAATCGGGGCGTGAAAGCCCATTTCTGCTACGTTCCACGAGACGTTAACCGGGAACGGCAGGTCAGACATTTGCGCGTTCACGTCGACGCCTTCAAAGGCAAAGCCATAAGAAAGTTCAGCCGCGTCCATGCTCGCGCCAAAGCCACTATAACCCATTTGGACCGTGACAGTGCCGGCATCACCGTGATCATTGAAATCAGCTAGAAAACTAGCGCCCAAATATTCAAACGAACTGTCAAAGCCAAAACCATCCGCAAACCAAGTCTCAGGGTTATCGGTGTCCAAGCCTTCGGGGGCGTTTATTTTCCCGTCGATGTTGAGACGGTCCACCTTGCCGCTCACCAGCACATAACTGTCGCCGCCCGGTTCTTGCACATCGAACAGAATGTCGATGCTTTCAGCAAGCAGACTATAGATAAGCGTGTCAGCAGCGCCGCTGTTAGATTGATAAGTTCCTGAAACCGCGTTGGCCTTCAAGAAGATATCGCCTTCGATGTCAGCCGCGTCACCTTTGAATTCAGCCAACCGAATGGTGGAGCTGTCTGCCGAAATATCATAGTTCATCGCGTCAGGATCACCACTGACCAAGACAACCATGTTTTCCTGGGCAACTTCGAGATCGACAATGAAATCGTCTTCCACATTCACCGCAATGATATAGCTGTCCGGCATGGTTATCGACACAGTGCCGTCACCGTTTTCGGTAAACACCAGCGGACCCATGTTCGCTGTTACACTGCTAGAATCGTCTTCCATCGTGAGGTTGAGATCACGGATCGTTAGCGTGTCGCCATCAACCTCTTCTGCACCAATGGAAATGCCCTCTGATCCATAAAGCATCAGACTATCTTGCCAATCAGCCCACACCTCCGCGGCTGTCACGTCTGCTATTGCAGTGGACGCGGACAGGAGGGCAGCCACACAAACGGCGCTACGTAACATAATGACATTTTTCATAGGATCGCCTTTCAAAATTTCTAGCTATAGTGTCGGTTGACTTATGCAGATGTGCAAGGTCAGGAATGCTAGTCTAGCAGGCATTGGCCTGAGTAGCTAAGGATACCCCATGATAGATCAATCGCTTATTGGAAAAACCGTCCTAATCACTGGTGCCAGCCGTGGTATCGGCGAGGCGGCAGCGCGTGCATTTGCGGATGCTGGGGCCAACGTCGTCCTCACGGCTAGAACCAAAGATGCGATTGTGGGCATTGCCAAAGACATCGGGAAACGCGCCCTTGCGATCCCTTGCGACGTGGCCGATGCAACGTCTGTCAATAATGCCGTCGATCAAACCGTTGACCATTTTGGTGGGCTTGATGTGCTCATCGGCAATGCAGGGTGCATTCAACCGATCTCATTTCTAGCTGAAACCGACGTCGATGCTTTTTCACAAGCAGTAGACGTCAATTTCAAAGGCGTCTTTTACGGAATGCGCGCAGTCTTGCCCCACATGATCGCACAAGGTGCGGGGACAATTATCACCATATCATCAGGTGCCGCACATAATCCGATGCAAGGATGGCCAACATATTGTTCATCCAAAGCAGGGGCCTACATGCTGACCCGCGCGGCTGATCTCGAAAACAGAGAGCACGGCATCCGCATTCTTGGCTTGTCACCCGGTACGGTCGCAACTGAAATGCAACGTGAAATCAAAGCGTCGGGCATCAACCCCGTTTCAAGCCTTGATTGGTCCGACCACATTCCGCCAGAATGGCCAGCCAAAGCGTTGGTTTGGATGTGCAGCGCTGAGGCTGATCCGTTTTTGGGTACTGATATTTCGCTTAGAGATGAGAATATTCGCCGTAAAGTTGGCTTAACATGATCGATTTCAGTTTTGACGACTACGTGTCAGTCATCACGATCAACCGGCCTGACAAAGCGAACGCACTGACTGGCGACATGCTGCGGACCTTGATCGAAGTTGTCGAAAAAGCGCGTGGTTCTCGCGCTGTGATCCTAACCGGGACAGGCAAGGTTTTCAGTGCAGGTGCGGCGCTTGATGAAGTCAAAACTGGACTTGCCACCGACCCCGCTTGGGAAATTCTGTCACAAACCATTGCGGACATGCCCGGCCTGACCATCTGTGCGCTGAATGGAACCCTCGCGGGTGGCGCATTTGGAATGGCCTTGGCGTGCGACATTCGTATTGCGGTGCCAGATGCCCGCTTTTTCTATCCGGTGATGAAAATGGGTGTTTTGCCACAGCCATCCGATCCGGCGCGTATGAAGGCATTAATTGGTCCATCGCGCACAAAAATGCTGCTCATGGCGGGTCAAAAGGTTGATAGTCAAATGGCCCTGCGGTGGGGATTGATTGACAACATGACCACACCGGGCGGGTTAATGGATCATGCGCAGGAGCTTGCTGCGACGGCCCAAACCACACCGCTTAGCCTTATCAGCGAGATCAAAACGATGATCAAAGGCTAAACCTTGCCACGCGACGCAAAGCGGGGCAAACCCTCTGTTTAAAATGGAGGCGTCGATGGATCCGCAAGCTCTACTAGAGCAGGCTATGGGCTATTTGGATCAAGGCGTTGCCTTGGCTCAGGGTTGGCTGCTTTCGCCTGCCGCCTGGTCCCAATTTGGGCTTTTGATTGCATCCTACCTGCTAGCGCGCCTTGCAAACCGTATCCTTGCGCCAAAGCTTACCAATTTACTTTCTCCCGCGGCTGACAACACCAATTTATTCGCGAGAGCGCGCAGGTTTGTCTTACAGCTCTTACCCCTAATGCTCCCCCTGTTGGCCTATGTGTTCACCGCAATGGGCGAAGCAGTCGTCACTGCAATGTTCGGTGCTGGGCCAGTAATTGGATTCGGAAAACGGGTCTTCTTGTTCCTTGCAGTGAGGGCCTTTGCAAAGGACATACTGACCGATCCGTTCCTGCATCTACTAGGCAAGTTTATCCTGATCCCCGTTGGCGCACTTTATGCGCTTGGCATCTTGGACCCTGTTATTATCTTGTTGGGTGACGCACGTGTCAGCATTGGGAATATCGGTTTTAGCGCACTAGGGCTTATCCGCGGAATCATCGCGGGATCGTTGCTATTCTGGTTAGGCCATTGGTCTAACGGCCAATCTTCTGCCTTTTTAGATCGTCAGGAAATGCGTCCTGCAATCAGACAGTTAACAGTTAAGACCGTTGAATTTGCGATTTTTGGATTCGCTTTTCTATTACTTATGAACATCATGGGGATCGACCTTGGAACGCTTGCCGTTCTGGGTGGCGCAATTGGCGTGGGTCTTGGTTTTGGACTGCAAAAGATTGCATCAAACTTCATTTCAGGCGTCATATTGTTGGTCGAAGGGCAAGCGACGGTTGGGGATTACGTGGCCTTAGATGGTGGCGAGGCAGGCACGATCATCAAAATGACGGCCCGCGCCACGATTCTTGAAACACATGATGGACGTTGGATTGTTGTCCCCAATGAAGACTTCATCACGACCCGTGTGGTTAACTATTCCGACAGCGGATCGGCGAACCGTCTCGAAGTGCCGTTCTCAGTGAGCTACGATACTGATATCAACAAGGTCCCAACCCTGATTGAAGCAGCCGTCGCTGCCCATCCAAACGTGTTGTCAGCGCCCGAAGCGCCCGACTGTGAATTGCGCGGGTTTGGTGATAGCGGCATCGACTTTGCCGTCGAGTTTTGGGTTGAAGGCATTGATGACGGCGCCAACAAACACACGTCTGACATTCTGTTTGTTGTTTGGAACACCCTCAAAGACAACGACATCGAAATCCCCTATCCACACCGTGTGGTTGAAATTAAAGGCCAGTTACCAACATGAGCGAAGCCCTAATCATCGGCGCAGGCCCTGCTGGTTTGATGGCCGCAGATGTTCTTTCACAGGCAGGCCATTCTGTCACAATTTGCGACGCGATGCCCTCGGTTGGCCGCAAATTTCTAATGGCCGGGAAATCAGGTTTGAACTTAACCAAAGACGAACCCATCGAAGCATTCATCGCACGCTTTGGCACAATACACCCGACATTTGAGGCCGCTTTACGTGCGTTTGGCCCAGTTGAGGTGATGGCATGGGCCGAAGACCTTGAGCAGGGTATCTTTACAGGTTCATCAGGCCGTGTTTTTCCCAATGCCATGAAGGCCTCCCCCTTGTTGCGGGCTTGGCTGACACGATTGCGTGCAGCGGAAGTCACAATGAACATGCGGTGGCGTTGGACTGGGTTTACGGAAGATGCCAGCTGCTTTGATACCCCGGATGGACCGCAAAAGATCACGCCAGATGTCACAATCCTTGCGATGGGTGGCGCGAGTTGGGCGCGATTGGGATCTGATGGCGCATGGGCAGAGCAGTTTGATACCGTTGCAACGTTTCAGCCTGCCAACGTCGGCTTTAAGGTCAACTGGTCCGAACATATGGCCCCGTTATTTGGCCAACCCGTAAAGGCAACGACTTTGAAGGCCGGACGCAAAACATCGCGCGGCGAATGGGTGATTACGCAAAAAGGGGTCGAAGGCGGCGGCATTTATGATCTATCAGCAACCATGCGAGATGGGGCCACGCTCCATCTTGATTTGTTCCCGGACCTTTCTGACGCTGATGTGCAGGCACGTGTCAAAAAGCGGCGTAGCAAACAGAGCTTCTCTCAATTTCTTAAAAAGGCCCTTCGGCTGTCGCCAATCAAGGCCGCATTGTTTCAGGAATTCACCCAGAATGAAGACCTCAGCGATCCGGAACACCTCACGCGTTTACTAAAGTCCTTGCCTATCACAGTGACCGAAACGATGGCCATCGACGGCGCGATATCAACGGCAGGCGGCCTGCGCTTTAGCGCTCTTGATACCGGCTATATGTGCAACGGCAAACCCGGAGTCTTTGCCGCAGGTGAGATGCTTGATTGGGAAGCGCCAACCGGCGGTTATTTGATCACAGGCTGCCTTGCGACGGGCCACGCTGCGGGTCAGGGCGCATTAAAAAGACTATCACGCAATAATCGGTGATTTCAGAGGTAAAAAGACGAAAAAGGAGCCGCTATACACATTTCTGCCTTCTTTTTGATATTCATCAGATTCGCTCTATGCCTCCTCAAAGGAGTATTTTACGGGGAATTTGACGCAATCTCAGCGCCTTTCCAGCCGCTTGTTTGATTGGGAATTTGACTAGACTGTTGCGCCCCCGCATCGCTTCTTAGGTTTTGAGCGGCCAGTTGCCCAAAATAATCCACGCTAAAACCTAGCAACGTTGGCCTTCGTTGCAATCAGTACAGCACCAAAAGCCCAATAAAACAGGCACCATAGCCATCTAAGTTAACTCAGTTATCTAAAAATATGAGCTTGGGATTAGGATTAAGTGTCATTGTATGCCAAAAGAAACCCTTGGGTCCGACCAACAAACCATTTAATCACTTGAGTTACACGAGCACGGTGGATAGAAAACCTGTGATCGTCCATATACGTGCATTTAATTGGAGTACCGACATGCGCCTCACAACTACTCTCGCTGCCGCAGCTGTTATCGCTGTTTCTGGTGTTGCTGCAAACGCTGGTGGCCTTGCCCCAGTCATCCCAGAAGCACCGATCGTCATCGTTGACGCGCCTGCTCCTGCTGGCGGTTCTATCAGCTCTGGCTACATCGTGCTTGGCCTGATTGCCGCACTTGTTGCAGCATCCGCTTCTTTCTGATCCGATGATTGGGTCGAATTCAAAGGGCTAGCTCCGGCTGGCCCTTTATATTTAAACACTAGGAGATATATTATGCGTTCTTTGAAAGTACTTGCCGCTGCTGCGGTTCTAGCGACAACAGCTGTAACAGCAAACGCTGGTGGCCTTGCCCCAGTCATCCCAGAAGCACCGATCGTCATCGTTG
>JAPKCP010000130.1 GCA_028822885.1 Yoonia sp.
TGCGATCAAGTTCCTGACCAAAGGCTAACGCGTAGGATTGATCGCGCGCTGGGCAGAAGGTCTAGATACCATGCCCAGTATGGCAGTCGAAGACGTTGCTACAGCAATCTAACACATGGCCATGCTCCCCGCAGAAGCAAACGTGCAATTTCAAACCCTTATGGCGACAAAACGCCCTACATCTGACGCGGTTAACGCCATACTTTTTGGGACAATTCGAAACCAAGGTAAGGCGGCAGCCCAAAGGCTGCATCCGCCCATTTGTCGTAATAAACGGCTGCTAGCGCCGAAGCAGCGTAAAGATCGCTGATGCGCCCCAGCCTGCAGCGATCGCAATTGCGAGCGACATTAGTCCATAAAGAAATGCATTTTCATGGGCGAGATTGTACAACCAACGTTCCAGACCGACTTTTTTCACTGGGATTGTGGTGCTATAAAAGTCCACAATATTTCCACCACGGGTCAGATAAATCTCTGCCTTGTATAGACCTTCGGTTAGGTTCGCCGGCAGCGCGATTTCAGTTTGAAACAATGTTTCATCTTCAACCCAAACGCTTCCAGATAGCGTCTGATACAAACGCTGTGTCTCCCGAATACGGATCAACGCATCTTCAAAATTGTCGCTCCCGCTTTCTGCATGTCCAACAGACCTTACGGCGCGGTTTATGCTGATCCGCGTATTTATGTCTTCGCTTTCTGTCAAAATCTGCGTCAGCGGCTTGTTCGTGGCAACGGCATAAAATGACGGCGCCACATCCACGGCGACAGATTCGACATTGACCCAAATGCCAAGACGTCTGTCTTTGCGGCGCACTGTGACAGGCACATCAGGTCCGGCAACGGTGACGATGATACCAAGTTCCCCGTCAGTTGGGATCGGTTCGTCACGCTTGATCGCACCAAATATCAGGATGTCAGAGCCATCAAAGTTTGCCGTGATCGAAACTTCGTCTTGGCTCAAACCTAGAACGATTTCTTCCGATTTTGCAGGGGTCGCAAGGACAAGCAGCAGTGATAATAGTCGTATCATCAGTGACCACCCTCTACACCAATTGAGTAAAGCTCAGATGGTTGCACCAGCAGGTCAAAGGCCAGTTTGCCGCAGACCAACAAAACCATGATCGCTAGTAAGATGCGCAGCTGTTCCGCCTTCATTTTAACGCCGATGCGCGTCCCGATTTGTGCACCAATTACACCGCCGATAAGCAGCAGCACGGCAAGCACGATATCAACGGTAAAGTTCGTTGTGGCGTGCAGCATTGTTGTAAACGCGGTCACGAATATGATCTGGAACAGTGAGGTGCCGACAACAACTTTTGTTGGCATACCCAGCAAATAAATCATCGCGGGCACCATGATAAAGCCGCCACCGACGCCCATGATCGCTGCCAAGATACCAACCAAAACACCGACGATCAGCGGTGGGATGACGGAAATATACAGCCCTGAAACCCGGAATTTCATCTTAAATGGCAGGTTGTGGATCCACGTGTGCTTGCGACGCGTAGGTGGAATGCCTTTGCCGACTTTCCGAATAGCGCGCAGGCTTTCAAAGAACATCAGGCCACCGATGAGGCCAAGGAAAATCACGTAACACAGCTTGACTAGCAGATCGACTTGACCAACGGCGCGCAGGTAGTTGAACACAACAATGCCGAAACCAGACCCAACAAGGCCACCGATCAGCAGCACCGTCCCCATTCGAAGATCAACGGTCTTTCGTTTGAAATGCGCAAGCACCCCTGAAAATGAAGACGCAACGATCTGGTTTGCTTCAGTCGCAACAGCAACAGCTGGTGGAATGCCTATGAAGAACAGCAGGGGGGTCATCAAAAAACCACCACCAACGCCGAACATGCCAGACAAAATGCCCACGATCCCGCCTAGTCCAAGTAAAAGGAAGGCGTTCACCGAGACTTCGGCGATAGGAAGATAAACTTGCATGGGCATTTCCGAGCGATTTGAGTTCCGCTGACCGCACATGACCCGACTGAGACCTTTAAGTCAAACCCCATAGGTCAGATTTTTATGCAAACGCAGCATCGCGGCTCATTTGGACTTAATGAGTGAGGTTAACTGGACTTGTCACGCAGCCATCGTCGCAGCACTTTTTCAAGCTTTGCGGCCCCAATCGGAGCCATCGCCTTGGTGTGTTCATGGCTGATCGACTCATCTGACATGCCCGCCGCCATGTTTGTGATGCACGAAATTGCCGCCGCTTTCAGGCCCAGAAACCGCGCGAGGATAACTTCAGGCACCGTTGACATGCCAACCGCATCCGCACCAAGAATCTTGATAGCCTTGATTTCTGCAACCGTTTCAAACGACGGACCAGAATACCACGCATAGACACCTGCATGCATTTCAACATCTTCGGCTACCGCAGCATCACGTATTGCCGCCCGAATGCCGGGGTCATAGCAGTCCTTCATAGGAACAAATCGACGATCTGTAGGTTCGCCAATGAGAGGATTAAGACCAGAGAAATTGATATGATCGGACAGGTTCATAATCGACCCTGTCGGCATTTCTTGGTGCATCGACCCCGCGGCATTGGTGGCAACCATGGTGTCAGCGCCTAAATTCTGCAGGACCTCCAGTGGAAAACGCATGGCATCGCCGCGACCACTTTCGTAGTAATGTGATCGCCCACCAAAAACGGCCACGCGCACACCTTCAAGGTCGCCAATGGTCAGGCTTGCCTTATGGCCAGACACGCCAGCATGCGGGAAACCGTCAAGATCAGCATAGGGGATCGATACGCCGTCCACTGCGTCTGCGATGTGCCCAAGGCCAGACCCAAGGATCAAGCCAACGCTGACTGGTGCAGTGCCCGCGCGGTCGCGGATTAGGTCCGCAACAGTTTTAACGTTCTTTGACATAAGGCGCCCCCCCGGCACGCGGTGGGATCGCTTTGCCAACAAAGCCAGCAAGGATGATTACCGTTAGTATATAAGGCAGCACGTCCAAAAGCTGCGCATTTACCTTAAACGTCAAGACAGCCTCAATCAGATCAGGGCGTAGCGCGAGTGCTTGTAAGAAGCCAAACAACAACGTCGCATAAAGAGCATACCATGGCCGCCATTTCGCAAAGATTAACGCGGCAAGGGCGATGTACCCACGTCCAGCGCTCATGTCCTTCGTAAAGCCAGCCTGCAATGACGTTGCAAGATAGGCGCCAGCGATGCCACATAATACACCGCAAATCGCGACAGCCGCATAACGTAGGCCAACCACGGAGACACCAGCGGTATCAACGGCTGCCGGGTTTTCGCCTACAGCGCGAAGGCGCAGGCCAAATCGAGTCCGATACAAAATCCACCATGTAGCCGGGACACAAAGTAGGGCGACGTAAACAAGAATCGTGTGACCAGAAATCAATTCGTAATAAATCGGTCCTATAACTGGCACCTCACGCAGGCTTTCTGCGAAGGGCAGGGTGATCGGGTTGAACCGCGCTGCACCGGAAAGCTGCGGTGTTCGGCCGCCTTGGGCGAACCAGCTTTGCGCGATGACAACCGTAAGGCCAGCGGCAAGAAAGTTAATCGCGACGCCTGAGATAAGTTGGTTTCCACGGAACGTGATCGACGCGGCGCCGTGGATCGCTGACAAAAGTAATGAAGCGCCGATGCCTGCAAGCATACCCACCCAGACCGAACCACTGGTGTAAGCGACGGCAGCGGATAGGAACGCGGCGGCAAGCATTTTGCCTTCAAGGCCAATGTCAAAGATGCCTGCGCGTTCTGAGAAAAGGCCGGCTAGACAAGCCAGTAGAAGTGGCGTGGAAAGACGAACTGTTGAATCGAGGACTTGAAGAAGCGTTAGAAGATCCATGATTTACACCTCCCCCTTGTTGCGTCGCATGGCGAGGAATATCTTTTCGAGCGGGTTACGCACCATGTTATCAAGTGCGCCAGTAAATAGGATCACAAGGGCTTGGATCACGATGATGAGCTCGCGTGGAATAGAGGTCCATAGGGCCAATTCTGCCCCACCTTGGTAGAGAAATCCAAACAGGATCGCGGCGATAAAGACACCAAACGGGTGATTGCGGCCCATTAAGGCGACAGCAATCCCGATGAAACCTGCGCCTTCGACTGCGTTTAGAACCAGACGTTCTGCCTCGCCCATAACGTTGTTGATCGCCATCATGCCAGCGAGTCCGCCAGAGATCATCATTGAGATCATGATGATCTTTGTTGGGCTAATCCCTGCATATTTGGCTGCACTTTCGGAATGACCAAAGGCCCGAATTTCATAGCCTAGCCGTGTTTTCCAGATAAGCGCCCAGACCGCAAAGCACGCGGCCACAGCGACGAAAAAGGATATATTTACTGGCGCGCCGCGAAACAGCGCCGTCTCACCAAAGCTGAACATGTCTTGGAACGATGGCAAGTGTGTCGGTTCAGCGAATTTGGATGTTGCGGGCTCCATCGAGCCTTTCTTTTTGAGTGCGCCAATCAACAGATAGTTCAGCAAAGCGGCCGCAATAAAGTTAAACATGATCGTGGTAATAACGATATGGCTGCCGCGTTTCGCTTGCAAAAACGCTGGGATTGTGGCCCATGCCGCACCGAAAAGGGCGGCACCAGCCGTTGCACCCAGCAGGGCCAGCGACCAATGCGGCCAAGGGATATAAAGACAAACAAGTGCTACACCAAGGCCGCCAACAACCGCTTGCCCCTCACCACCAATGTTGAACATGCGCGCATGAAAGGCGACGGAAACGGCTAGGCCGGTGAACATAAAGTTCGTGGCATAATAGAGCGTGTAGCCCCAGCCATACGTTGACCCCAGCGCCCCCTCGATCATTAGTTTCAGTGCGGCGGTCGGGCTTTCCCCAATAGCTAAGATCACCAGCGCCGACAAAAATGCCGCTATCAACAGTGAAATAAGCGGAACAAGGACCACTTCAGCCCATTTTGGCATCACATCCATTACGCTGCATCCCCCGTCATACCGGCCATCATCATGCCAAGTTCTTTTTCGTCAGTGTCGGCGGGCAGGCGTTCGCCCATGATCATTCCGTCAAACATCACGGCAACGCGGTCCGACAGAGACAGGATTTCTTCAAGTTCAACCGACACCAGCAGAATTGCCTTGCCTTGATCGCGTAAGGCTACAATCTGTTGGTGAATAAATTCGATAGCCCCAATATCCACGCCGCGTGTCGGCTGGCCGATCAGCAGCAGGTCTGGATTCCGTTCGATCTCGCGGGCCAGCACAATCTTCTGTTGGTTCCCGCCAGAGAAATTCTTTGCGGATAGCTTTGGATCAGGGGGCCGTACGTCAAACCGTTCCATCTTTTCGGCAGTATCTTGTCGGATTGCAGTGTTATTCATAAACAGCTTAGAGCGTTGGTATTTTTCATCGTGATGATACCCAAACGCAGTATTTTCCCAAGCACTGTAGTCCATGATCAGACCTTCACGCTGACGATCTTCTGGGACGTGGGCAATGCCGCGTTTGCGCCGCGATTGACCATCCGACATGGCGCCGGTCAGGTCCAGTTCAACACCGTTGACGGTGATTGTGCCGGTCGCTTTTCCATAGCCACCAAGGACTTCGAGCAACTCAGACTGACCATTTCCAGCTACCCCGGCAATCCCAAGGATTTCCCCAGCAGCGACGGTAAAGCTCACGTCTTTCACGCGGTGAACACCCTTTTCGTCAGTGACGTTGAGGTTCTTAACCTCAAGCACATTCGCACCCGGTTGCGCTAGAGGCTTATCAACTTGCAACAGAACCTTACGACCAACCATGAGTTCGGCCAATTCCTGAGGCGACGTCGCAGAGGTTTTCACTGTCGCTGTCATCTCGCCCCGGCGCATCACGGACACGGTATCGGTGGCATCCATAATCTCGCGCAGTTTGTGGGTGATGAGAATGATCGTCTTCCCCTCAGCCTTTAGCCGCTCCAGAATGCGGAACAATTGATCAGCCTCAGCAGGCGTTAAAACGCCCGTCGGTTCATCCAAAATCAGGATATCAGCCTTGCGGTAAAGCGCTTTCAAAATCTCAACGCGCTGCTGCATGCCTACGCCGATGTCTTGGATCAACGCATCAACGTCAACATTTAGGCCGTATTCGTCGGCAAGCGCTTTCAGCTCCTTGCGGGCACGGTTCAGTGAGGGTTTCAGCAACCCACTGTCCTCTGCACCCAAAATAACGTTCTCAAGGATCGAAAAATTCTCAACCAGTTTAAAGTGCTGGAACACCATCCCGATACCGGCAGCAATGGCTGCTTGGCTATCGGGGATCGAGGTCTTTTTGCCACTGATAAATATCTCACCAGCGTCGGCTTTATAAAATCCAAAGAGAATCGACATGAGGGTCGATTTACCCGCGCCATTTTCACCAATAATTCCGTGGATCGTGCCGGGCATCACGCGGATAGAGATATCCTTGTTTGCTTGCACAGGGCCAAAGGCTTTGGAAATTCCCTTTAGCTCAATCGCGGGGGCCATATCGGTCATTTGGGTATTCTTTCACAAAAGTGAGTTGGCGCGAAAATGAATAGGGCCGCACCGATGATCGGCGCGGCCCTAAGTATTGGCCTAAATGGCTGACTTAGAAGTCGAGAGCCGGGCAAGTTTCGTCAGAGTTGTAGTTGTGTACAGCAATTTCACCAGACACAATCGCAGCTTCGGCTGCATCAAGGGCAGCTGTCATGTCAGCTGTGATCAATGCTTCGTTATGCTCATCAACCGCATATCCAACACCACCGTTGGACAGGTCCATCACGTTGAACCCTGATTCCAGTGCTGTGCCAGCGATCATCGCGTCATAAACCGCGTTATCAACGCGCTTCAGCATGGATGTCAGAACCTGACCGGGGTGCAGGTAGTTCTGGTTCGCATCAACACCGATAGACAAGATGTTTTCATCTGCTGCTGTTTGCAGAACACCAACGCCTGTGCCACCAGCGGCTGCATAAACAACGTCAGCGCCCTGAGAAATCTGTGCTTTTGTCAGCTCAGATCCCTTAACCGGGTCGTTCCATGCAGCAGGCGTTGTGCCTGTCATGTTAGCAATCACTGTCGCATCTGGGTTTGCAGCCAGAACGCCCTGTGCATAGCCACATGCAAAGTTGCGGATCAGTGGGATGTCCATGCCGCCGATAAAGCCGACGGTGCCGGATTCAGACGCCATGGCAGCCAGCATGCCAACAAGGTACGAACCCTGCTCTTCTGCGAATACGATGGAACGAACGTTTGGCGCGTCTACAACCATGTCGATGATTTGGAAGCGCGTGTCAGGATAGTCACCAGCGATTTCTTCCAGTGAAGATGCCCAAGCAAAGCCAGCCATTACTATCGGGTTTGCACCTGACTCAGCAAAACGGCGCAGGGCCTGCTCACGCTGTGCGTCAGATTGGATTTCGACTTCGGCGTATGATCCGCCAGTCTCTTCTGCCCAACGCTGTGCGCCGTTGAATGCAGATTCGTTGAAGGATTTGTCGAACTTACCGCCGAGATCGAAAAGGATCGCAGGATCAGCAGCAACAGCGCTGGCGGACAATGCCAGAACAGCAGTTGCGCCAAGGAATTTTGTTGTAAGGGTCATATTGGTTTCTCCCAAGGTCGTTATGAGTAGGGGGAGGCCCAAGGCTTTCCCCCAAAAGCCAAACCGATCATTGTCGGTTCATCGCACGATAAGGCATTGCCAAGGGCGTAGGGTCAACCGATTTTTCTGGATAGGTGATGCAGCTTTGATCGATTGGTCAATTTTTTGGCACAACTGACCGCTATGTATTGGAAATTAGCGTGTGACGCATGATGATGGCCGCGACCTTTGTGCCATCTGCATGAGCATAATAGTTTGGGCGTGTCCCGACGTTATGGAAATTATATTTTGAATACAAAGATTTAGCAGCGACATTTTCATCGGAAACTTCGAGAAAAACTGACGTGGCCTGTTGCTGTGCCAGCACGTCTAAAAATGCGGCAAGACAGCGCTGTGCATGTCCCTGTCGCCGAAATATGGGGGGGGTTACAAGCGTCAACACTTCCGCCTCGTCAACAATGAGCCTTCCTAGCAAAAATGACTGCGAGTCACCCAGCAGAATCACTCCGTTGGATTCAAGGAGTGTGGCAAATTCTGAGGCAGACCAAGGCCGCGTGTCTTGGAAAGCGGCGGCATGCATCTGCGCAAGCGTCTCAGGCGTCATGGCAAAATAATAGGTGGTGCATCACGGGGCGGGGCCGCGTCTGCGGCACGCACATAATAAGGTGCAGGGCGATCCGGATTATGTGCGGCACGACTGCGGGTGATTTGCGCGATGTTCTGGATCATGAGTTCCGGCGTGATGATTGGCGGTGCGTTTTCTGCGCATTCCGCCGACACCAACTCCGCTGGCCCCAAGTCGTCCGCAAAGGTTTGCACATAAACATGCTCACGCGGTGCGGCAACTTTCGCTGTAACTGGGCGCGGCAAACCGTAAACTTGTGCCTCAAGGTGGGTTACACCAACAGCAGGAATTTTCAGCCCCAACGCAAGACCACGCGCTGCAGACACAGAAATTCGAATTCCAGTGAAATTACCGGGACCTGTACCTACACCGATTGCATCCAGATCTGCCCAAGTCAGGCCGTTTTCAGCCAGAACGGCCTCTAACATGGGCATTAAATGTTCTGCTTGGCCCTTAGCCATCTGGTCGACGCGCACGATAACCTTGTCATCCATAATCAAACAAGCCGCACAATGGGCGCTAGCCGTGTCAAATGCCAATATATTCTTGATCATATTGTGGACCAGCCTAATGGTTTTGTTACGTGCTTTGTCAGCATACCCTTCGCATCAAGGTCAAGCTGCACGCACTTTATCCACCAACCCGATGTGGTAACCTGGGAGATAAGTCCTTTGATAAATGAGCTTTCGCCACGTCTTTGATAAGAGCAGCGGTCATAGGCGTGTCCGACATAACTGTCAGCACTGCATCCTTCATCGCGGTGTATTAGATTGTGTCCACATAGGTCACGGACGTTGATGTTTTCCACCGCGATTTTGGTCATGACTTAGGCTGCGACAGGGCGGACTTCGACT
>JAPKCP010000007.1 GCA_028822885.1 Yoonia sp.
AGACAACCTCATTCAGGCCATTTCTGGCATTACCAACGAAAGGGTTGCGTGATGCGTGTTGGTTTTGTGGGCTTGGGCCAGATGTGAGTGCCAATGGTGCGCAATCTGGCGGTGCGAGGCTATGATTTGTTCGTAGGGAACAGATCGCTTCACAAGGCCGTAACGCGGGTTAAGGATAAGCGTCAATCGATCAACGTGTCGTAAGCGGAAAACATAGATCGTGCCACAAAGTTGCAAAAGCTTGCTTGATTAGTCACCTTTAGGATTTTTGCATCGGACATAGACCTTCTGTCAGATGAGCGGTGGGGTAACTCGTTTGAATAGTAATGCCTGTATTGCCGATCTGTATTTAGCAAAGAATGTCCGAGGCTGGTGTGGTGGTAGCCTGTATTTTGCCGTCGATACCTTTGGGCAGGATCAGTCTGATAAAATTAGGAACAGTGCTTTTGGTGGCGGCTAAGGCCCATTTCGCGATTGGCCACTCGTTTGCTCCAATCTCATCCGCAATGTTACTATTTTCATCACTGGCGCTAATGCGATCAGCAGCCTTAACTCTGATCGCATCTGCTTTGGGTTTGGTGATGTCTTGGCGGGTTAAGCTCGCGAGTTTGGTTCGTCAGTGTCTGCCAGAAACATTAAGCACATTTTTTAAGCATGAACTGTCTAACTGTTGAAAACTTCATCATCTCGCTGACTGCATAGCTGCATTGCAGCATTATATATTGCCGCAGCGCAGCATATTGTTTTAGAACAGCGCAAGAGAAACAGTATCGGACTTTCTCCTCCCAGAGACCTCGGTACAATCTCGCAGCAAGCTTTCACCTCCTCCCGAGAGTAAGCTGCAACCTAGCTGGCACGCTGCACCTCCTCCCGCAGCGCACCCTCATTACCAGCGGTGCCCTCTCCTCCCGAGTGCACCGCTTTTTTGTGCCAATCGGTTGCGTCGCTGTGAAATGCAACGCTGCATATTTAGGGCTGGTTTGTGAGAATTTAGAACAGAACATCTGATCTTGGCCAAGCTCGTAAATGTACCAGTATCGGTCTTCAGGCAGGGAAATTAATCGTGCGCTGCGTTGTTTCTAGGGGGCTCGTCGCACAGAGATATCATGCGTTCTGACCTCAAATTAAACCAACGTTACCCCATAAGAATTTGCTTTAGATTATTCACTGCAGCGGGCATTTTATGCAAGTTGAGCGCGGAATGAAGATCAACTAAGTGACTTTGCATCAATTCCTGAGAACGGCCAGCATCGCCTTTTGCGATGGCCTCAATGAGGGCGTGATGTGCTTTGCTTTCGCATATTGCACTTTCGCGTTGCCAATAAAGTGCAATAATCAGCGAAGACCGGGCGACTAAAACCTTGACCATGTCGGTGATCGTTTTGTTATCGGCAATCCTCGCGATCTCAAGATGAAACTGACCTGACAGATACAGCGCGCGTCCACGATCACCCGCATCTAAAGCGGCATGTTCCTGTGAAATATGTGAAGTCAGGAGCGTGATGTCGCTTTGTTGCGCTTTGAGAGCGGCCGCGTGGGCCGTACGTGGTTCTAGCAATTCGCGTGCCTCAAACACTTCATGCGCTTCGGTCGAGGTTGGCTGTGCTACGAATGCACCACGATTGCGTTGAATTTCGACGATTTGATGATGTGCTAAAGATTGAAGTGCTGTGCGGACGATGGCACGGGACACGCCGTAAATTTCTGACAGATCATTCTCACCCAGCTTAGTGCCTGGGGCCAAACGGTGTTCATGGATGGCACGGGACAGGTCATCAGTGATGGAGTTGGCTGTAGCAGTACGCGCACGCTGGGATTTTGGCGCAGATGTTGTGACTGTCATGAAGCTCTCCTTACATTGTCCATGCCAGATGGGCCAAACGGGAACAAGCGAGTTCAGTATTATCGCCAATATTCTATGAAATTGTATACAATATTGCGCACAACAATCTGGCATTTCGCTACGAAACCGCACGAATTAGCGGCGAACATACGAAACCTAGGGGAGATCAGGCCCCCGTGGGATTGTCGATCAACCGCAGCCCAGCGTTCCTAGTCACAGGTTGGCGGGAAAACGATGAGCATGATAAAACAAGATCTGGAATTGGTGTCCGTGACGAAACGCTACGGTACAACCGTCGCCGTCGATGCCATCAGCTACCATTTTAAGCCTGCGGGCTACACTTGTTTGCTTGGACCATCGGGCTGCGGGAAGTCATCGACGCTGCGTATGATTGCTGGCCATGAAACCGTCAGTGATGGGTCCGTCTTATTGGCCGGTCGCGACATCTCCAACCTTGCCCCAGCCAAGCGTGGCACAGCGATGATGTTTCAAAACTATGCGCTGTTTCCGCATCTGAGCGTTCTGGATAATGTTGCATTTAGCCTGAAGATGAAGGGGATTGATGCAGCTGTTCGCCGCAAGCAATCCCACGAGATGCTAGAGTTGGTGGATTTGACGCCACTTGCTGACCGCTTACCTGACCAGCTTTCAGGTGGCCAACAACAGCGGGTCGCATTGGCCCGCGCGTTGATCACACGCCCGCAAGTTCTTTTGCTGGATGAACCTCTTTCTGCGTTGGACCCGTTTTTGCGCATTCGGATGCGTGGTGAACTTCGCAATCTCCAGACAGAATTAGGCATTAGCTTTGTCCACGTCACCCATGGGCAAGACGAGGCCTTGGCGCTTGCTGACGATATCATCGTGATGAACAACGCGGTGATTGAACAGGCAGGACCGGCCCGAGATGTGTTCAACGCACCAAAGACGCGTTTTGTTGCCCAGTTCATGGGTGGCCACAACGTAATCGCGTTGCCCAATGGGCATTTTGCAATTCGCACCGACGCTGTGGGCGTTACGGCCCCAGACAAAGGCGTGATTGCGGCCCAAGTCACAGGCGTCGAATATCAAGGCACACATGTGTCACTGACGTCACGCATCGCGGGCGATCAAGAGGTCATAGCGTTGGTGCCCGACGCCACATATTATTCCACCCCGCATTACCCCGGCGACCAGATTGGTCTGCATTGGGATGCCAAAAAACTTCACAAATTGACCGCCTAAAATGGCATTTCTGACTAGGAGAGACGAATGAACAATACAACCAAAAAGCTGTCCCGCCGTAGCCTATTGAAAGGCGCTGCTGCAACATCTGCCTTTGCTGCTGGAGCCACGCTTGGTGCACCAATGATCTGGGCCCAGAATATCAAGGATATTACAATCCGCCAGTTTGGCACAGGTGTTTCCAACCTCAATGAAGTGGCTGATAAGGTGAAAGAAGACCTTGGCTTTACGTTGGAGATGACAGCACTGGATACGGACAGCGTCACGCAGCGCGCCGCCACGCAGCCAAACAGCTTTGACATCGCAGACATCGAGTACTTCATCTGCAAAAAGGTCTGGGCCGCAGGTAATTTGCAGGCGATGGATACATCTAAGTTAGCAAATTATGATAAGATCGTCGGCACATTCCGGTCTGGCAAGCTGACTCCTGAAAGCGTTATCGCACAGGGGACAGCGCCACATACCGTTGGCTTCACAACAGGCCAGAACGGGACTGAATTTGTTCAGGAAGAATCTGGTTGGATGACCCTGATCCCAACGATTTATAATGCTGATACATTGGGTATTCGCCCTGACCTTATCAATCGGCCGATTGATAGCTGGGCAGAGCTGTTGAACCCAGAATTTAAGGGCAAAGCTTCCATCCTCGACATCTCGTCTATTGGGATCATGGACATGGCGATGGTTGTCGAAGCGATGGGTGAATACACGTACCCCGACAAAGGCAACATGACGAAAGAAGAGATCGACTTGACGATCGGTATCTTCACAGAGGCTAAAAACAACGGTCAATTCCGTGCGTTTTGGAAGTCGTTTGACGAAAGCGTCAACCTGATGGCATCTGGTGAAGTCGTGATCCAATCCATGTGGTCGCCAGCAATCACAGCTGTAAAATCTCAGGGTATTCCGTGCGTCTATCAACCGCTCAAAGAAGGCTATCGGTCATGGGGCGGCGGCTTGGGCATCTCTGCAGCGTTGTCCGGGCTAGAGCTGGAAGCAGCTTACGAATACATCAACTGGTACTTGTCTGGTTGGGTTGGCGGTTTCTTGATGAAGCAGGGCTACTATTCTGCCGTTCCAGAAACATCAAAAGCGTTCATGTCTGAGAATGAGTGGGGCTATTGGTTCGAGGGCAAAGAAGCCACCGACGTCATCACATCCCCATTTGGTGATGCGCTGGCGGGTGCCGGTGATCTGCGCGATGGCGGTTCGTTTGATGAACGCATGGGCGCTGTTGCTTGCTGGAACTCAGTCATGGACGAGAACCAGTACATGGTGCGCAAGTGGAACGAATTCGTTTCCGCGTAATTCCCAAAATCAGAGGCGCGCGGCCTACGTTAGCGCGCCTCACACTTTTCCACGACAGGGTCCCAATGCAAAAGCAGCATCACAATAATAGCCTGATCGGCTGGCTGATGGTATCGCCCTTGGCGATCGTGCTGATGATATTCTTGGTAGCACCTATCGTTGTTATTGCCATTGTTAGCTTTTGGCAGGCAACAGAGTTTTCGATAATCCCTGCTTTTTCATGGGAAAACTACGACTTCCTATTCGGGTCGCCAGTGACCTACAAAGTCTTCTTTAACACGTTCAAATACGCCTTGATAACGTGGGCTTTTACCTTCGTGATCGGCTTCACGGTGGCCTATTATTTGGCCTTCCACATTCGCACACAAACTTGGCAAATCGCCCTCTTCCTGCTGTGCACAATCCCGTTCTGGACCAGTAACATTATCCGCATGATTTCGTGGATCCCGTTTCTTGGTCGCAATGGCATTGCAAACTCTGCGCTGTTGTCTTGGGGTGTGATTGATGAACCTGTCGAATGGCTGCTGTTCTCAGACTTTGCCGTGATCCTTGCCTTTGTGCATCTGTACACGTTGTTTATGGTTGTCCCGATTTTTAACACCATGATGCGCATTGATAAGTCCTTGATTGAGGCCGCCCGAGACGCTGGAGCTAGTGGCGTGCAAATCCTTTGGAATGTCATCCTGCCGCTGACCAAGCCCGGCATTATGATCGGGACAATCTTTGTTGTTACGCTGGTCATGGGGGATTTCATCACCGTACGGTTTATGTCGGGTAGCCAGTCCGCGAACGTCGGTCGCCTAATTTCAAACGATATTGCGCTGCTGCAATATCCTAGCGCCTCGGCTACGGCGATTGTTTTACTGGTGACAGTCTTGATCTCTATCGGCATCCTGCTGCGTTTTGTAGATATTCGGAAGGAGCTCTAAGATGGAGCCGCGCCCCCGTTCATTCTACGTCCTTACCGGATTTTTCATCCTGTTTGTGTTGTTCCTTTATGGTCCTACAATCACCATAGGAATCCTGTCGTTCCAAGGTGAAGGTGGCGGGCTGACATTCCCAATGCGCGGTGCGTCGATGTATTGGTTCTTTGATTTATTTGAGCAACAAGCCGTCGGCGATATCTGGGGCAGTTTTCGGCGCAGTATTCTGCTTGGATTGATGGTCATGGTCACGACAGTCGTTGTCTCTGTCATGGGTGGTCTGGCCTTTCGCCGCAAATTCGCAGGCTCAACCTTCCTGTTTTATTTGGTCATTACATCGCTTGTGATCCCATCAATCCTCATTTCACTTGGCGTGGGGCTCCTATTTTCGCAAACTGGCATGAACGTGCATTGGGCAACGTCTGGCTTTGGCGCGCAACTCACGTGGACGCTCCCGTTTGGTCTGCTCATTATGTTTGCCGTTTTTAATCGGTTCGACAAAAGCTATGAAGAAGCCGCCCGCGATTTGGGTGCCACACCATGGCAAACGATCCAGCATGTTGTCCTCCCGATCATTGCCCCATCGTTGATCGGGGTGGCCTTGTTTGGCTTCACGCTTAGCTATGACGAATTTGCGCGCACTTTGCTGACAGCAGGAAGTTATAACACCTTGCCGCTTGAGATTTATGGGATGACAACCAACGTGACCTCACCTGTGCTGTATGCATTAGGGACGTTGACAACTGTCTTTTCTCTCGCAGTCATTGGTATATTCTTGGGCATTGCCCTGTTGATCAATAGACGTCGCGCCCGTGCTGGATCTGATGCGGGCAAGGGCGTGCTATGATCGTTATCATCAATCCAAACAGCACAGTTTCGATGACCGCAGCCATGCTTGCCACCGCTAAACGTATAGTTCCACAGTCAGAGATCTTAGGCTGGACATCGCATGATGGTCCTCCTGCGATCCAAGGGCGCGAAGATGGTGATGTAGCCGTACCACCGCTGTTGGCATTGATCACGACCGCCAATAAAATGGGTGCAAAAGCAATTATCATCGGCTGTTTTGATGACACTGGCCTATCCGAGGCACGCGCGATTTCAATCTGCCCTGTCATTGGGATCGGTCAAGCTGCGTATCATTTGGCATCGTTGGCATGTACTACGTTTTCGGTTGTTACCACGCTTGCGGTTTCGGTCCCTATTCTGGAAGAGAATATCGCGTCGTATGGTCTGGAAAGGCATCTTGGTCGTGTGCGCGCAAGTGGAGTCCCAGTGCTCGCGCTAGAGACGGATCGCGCCCAAGCCACAGAAACTGTCATGACTGAAATTAATATGGCGTTCGCAGAAGATGATGTTGGTTGTGTTGTGCTGGGATGCGCTGGGATGGTGCATATCGCAGAGGCATCTGACGATTTTCACCCCAGACGCCTAATTGATGGTGTGCAAGCTGCAGTCCAGATTGCGAGCTTTCTTTAGGAAGTTGGAATACTGAACATTACAGCGCATTCTGATGCAAAGGGTGCGCGGCTTTGAGCCAAATGGCAGTCTGCCCACGTAACTATTCTGGGGCAGATAGCTGGGTTTTGACAAGCAAAGAAGCGACTTCTGTGAGAAGCCGGTCGTGAAATCTTCGGTCGGTTTCATCGGTCGTGGGCCCCTGTTTCAAGGTATGCGCCAGTTCAAAGAATCCTTTGCCCGGAAGTTTATCCGCGCCACGGCTGACTGCACGCGCAGCAATGAATGGTGTGGCTGTCAGCGCATCCTCGCGCATTGTAAGTTCTAACGCTTTGGTTAGTTTTCCGATGGACCCCGGTGCCCAATGGCCAAGCGCGCGCGCAAGTTTGCCGTAGGCAATTGGCACCTCGTCCTCAGCCAAGTTTTGGAGATACTGGCGAACTTGGTCAGCTAACTTTTCTTCACCAGCGCTGCCAATGGACCGTCCACGCGGGGGTGGGATTTCTCGTGCGGTGCCGTCAGCCAACACTTCTGCCGACCACGCCCTTTGCGGGGTTCTGACCGTGACCCGTGTTTTACCAGCGTCGTCATCCGTACCGGTTTCAGACCGACTGACGATGTCCCCATTGCGCATACCTGCGCGCAGAGTATCTGGTGTTAACCCAAGTTTTGGCGCAAGGTATTCGGGATCGATGATGACCTGTCCGTCTTCCCAGTCGATTACACCAAGCGGCAGAGGGCGGTTAAAAGTTGGCGATTTCCCCTGCGCATCCGAGTAGAAAGGATTAGTCCCAGCGCCGTGGTCTGTCAGGTCAATGATTTTACCGATTGCGGGTAGGGCAGCGCGCAGCATGGTTTCGATGCCTGTGCGCAACGTAGCGGCCGACGCTGCACAACCCTGACAGCCGCCAGACATGCGCAAATAGACGTCACTGTTTTCGACGCGTTCGACCGCAACATTGCCGCCGTGGCTTGCAATAGATGGGTTTGCCTGACGGTCGAGCAGATCAGCGACGGCCAGTAAAAGACGCGCGTCCTCATCCGTTGGAGCGTTGCCACGTTGTCCTAATGGCAATGCGTCTTGATCCAGAACGTCCCGGATTGCAGCGGCTATTGGGGCTTTCATGGCAGAGAAATCCATATCCACGCTGCCGCTCACGTAGATAGAAGCCCCATCAACTTCCACCCGTTGAACGCCGGAAAGGGCAAACAGCGCACCTGCCAATGGGGCTTCTGCATTTGCATCCTCGTAGCAGGCTGATGCGCTTTCTTGCACACCTTTTTGCACGGGCGCCTCGAGAATAAAGCGCAGGGTCTGTGGATCTTTTTCCATTGTCTGGACCCGAATACGACGACGCGTGGTAGCTTCAGACATCCTCAACCTCAGTGCTTTGCATGGCGCGAAGGGCTTTGAATGGGTAGATGCCCGTGCTGTGCCCATCGCTGAACGCGATCCCGATGGCATAATTCCCTAGGCTCCATATCCGGGTAGGCGCGACGGACTGCGGAACGCTGGACGGAACAAGGATTGCGGTCCCTTTCATCTCGTCGCGGCAGGCAGCACAGCGGCAATGCAGCCGCAAATCGCGTGATCCAATCACCTGTTCATGCCCGTCCTGCCAGCGAATGGTCAGTCCGATCTCGTCATGATCAAGTGCGACGGGCACCTCCGCTGCGCCGTCAGTCGTAGGTGCTGCATTGGCCGGCTTGCTGGTATTATCGGACACGTTCCAATCGAAGGGCAACGCTAGACCCCCTTTTGCAAATCCACTCCCAACAAGCGCCTCAGCAATCTTGACGTAGGCCAGTGCGGACGGGCTGCCCGGATGGGCATTCACCATCGGTGTGCCTGCATCACCTGTGTCCACGATTGCCGGTTCGATAGGAACCGCACCCAAGAAAGGCACATTGATTTCGCGCGCAATAGCTTCGCCGCCACCCTTGCTGAAGATATGCGTGATTTCACCACAAGACCCACAGGCAAAGCCGCTCATGTTCTCAACAATCCCGAGGATCGGGACGTTCACCTGTTGCATCATACGCAGGCCACGCCGCGCGATTTTCAAGCTGACATCCTGTGGTGTGCTGACCACGACAGCACCCGTTAGTGGAAAGGCCTGTGCAAGCGTTAGCTGAATATCACCGGTCCCCGGTGGTAAATCCAAAAGCAAGACGTCCAATTCTCCCCAATCAACTTGGGCCACGAACATCTGCAAGTATTTGGTCACCATAGGGCCGCGCATAATGGCGGGACTGTCATCGTCCGACAGCATCGCCATTGAAATCACTTTGATGCCAAAGGCTTCAGCTGGAGTGACCTTTTTGTCTGGTGTCATGGCTGGCGGTCGATTGCCTTCGATGCCCAGCATTCCCGGAATGGAAGGGCCGTAGATATCAGCATCGACAACGCCGACGCGCAGCCCCATTTGCGACATTGCGACAGCGATATTGGTCGTTACAGTTGATTTACCGACGCCACCCTTACCGCTGCTAATTGCAATCAGCTTGCGTTCAGTTTTCCCGTCGCGCTGGCCAGACTGTGCTGCTTGTGTGTTCGGGTTTTGTTGCGTCATTGTGCGCGACCTTTACTCATTTGATTTGTTGGGATTGGTGGGTGTGGCACTGCACCGCCACTACCGAAGTTTACGCAAAGCTTGCCAAAGTCGTCAGGTGCCAATGCTGCCGCGAGGCAGGCGCAATAGCCCCCACTGTCCGATGATGCATAGTGTATGCAGTCTTTACACGTACCAAACGCTTGCGCGCCTCTCAGCCCAGCGAGCGTTTCGGACAAGTGCGACAGAGTTGCCAGAAATGTCTTACGCTCTTTTGGTTTGAGATTGCCTATTGCAGACATGAGGTTTGCCAGAGGATCCGCACCAAGGATGTCTAGCCCTTGCTTGGTAATTTCGAGGCGGACGCTTCTGCCATCATGATCAGACCGAAACCGTGCGAGATACCCTTTACCTTCCAGAATTTTAATCGTCTGGGTGGCCGTTCCCCGCGTTGTGGCCTGAAAGCTAGCAAAAGCTGATGGTGTTCGGGACACCCTGTTGGCGCGCGCAAAAAACCGAAGGCAGGTCCATTGTGCGGATGTCAGCGGGGATCGCATGTCTTCACCGCGTGAAGATCGCCCGATATGGACAAGAGTTTCGGCAATTTCGTCAGAGCAGCTTGCTTTACATGTCATTGTATTTTGATAGCGAAGTGAAACTACTTACGCAATGTAAGATCAACCGTTTTGATGCAATTTTTGCCAGAATCTTCTATGTAAGGAGCACAGAAATATTTTTTCAGCTTTGATGTTGTTTGTCCGCATGGATGGGGTGCTTGCAGGGAAAAGCGACTGAAGATTATGGGTCTTGCTGCAGAACAGTAGATTTTGTAATCGCCAGAAAACGTGAGCATAACTCAATTTTTGCTTGCAATACGGTTCATAAGCCCGCTCCTGATGTCCTACTGCGCAGGTGAATTTCACTGCTGTACCATCACGCTAAAATCCTATCGTTACGATCATGGCTTTGCAATTTTTTAGTAATTTCGAGGTAGCTTTGCGATATAGGCGCTTATTGACCTAATTCCTGAGCACCTTGTGTGCGTAATCAATGGTGCTTCAAAGATAGTAGGTTCTGTCATCGGAATTCACGAAAACCTCGTCCAAGCGTGTATCTGAAGCATGCTGTTCTCCAGTTTGTAGCTACCAACATTGGACCGAGTTTGTTCCGACAAAAACCGCACTGTCTTATGGCTGATGCTAAGTGACATTTGTAACAATGGATGGGGCTACAATGTCATCGCCTCGCATGTCTAAGTCGTAGAATCGGTGGGCTCAAATCAGTTTTGCGTGATAATACGTTTTCTAACCTGAAGGATAGGCGGCTAATTAATAGGCAATATAAAGCTGTAGTGCCTAAATATCATGCAGATCAAAATCGCATCTCTCAACCGCTCGAAATCGCTGGTTCAACCCATGATTTAGTCTAGGCTCTTCCGGAGTATTGGCTAAAGCTGCGTCAATTTTCGGATCGTAAAGAAACTCAAACAGGGTGAATTCTCATGAAAACAACAACGGCACTTACGCTAGCCTCCGTGCTGCTTGCGACGACTGCACCGCTCAATGCGGAAACGCTACGTTGGGCACGCTCTGGCGATGCGTTGACGCTTGATCCCCACGCACAAAACGAGGGTCCTACCCATACGATCCGTCACCAAATGTACGAACCTTTGATTATTCGCGATATCAGTGGCGCGTTCGAGGCGGCACTGGCGACCGATTGGGCACCTAAAGCAGATGATCCGAATATCTGGGTCTTTAACCTGCGTGAAGGCGTGACTTTCCATGACGGTGCGGCATTCACTGCCGAAGACGTCGTGTTTAGTTTTGAGCGCGCCAAGCAGCCAAATTCCGATATGAAAGAACTGATCGGTTCGATCACGGAAGTGCGCGCGGTTGGTGATTTCTCTGTTGAGATCGTGACTGATGGGCCTAACCCGATCTTGCCTTCCAACTTGACCAATCTGTTCATCATGGACAAAGGCTGGACTGAGGCAAACAACACCGTTGATGTGCAAGATTTTGAAGGTGGTGAACTTACGTTTGCGACCGCCAACGTTAACGGCACCGGTCCGTATGTGCTGCAAAGCCGCGAGCCTGACGTCAAAACGGTTATGGTGCGCAACGATGCCTACTGGGGCATTGATCAGTTTCCAATGGATGTCACTGAAATCGTTTATACCCCGATCCAAAACGCTGCGACCCGTGTGGCTGCGATGCTGTCGGGCGAGATTGATTTCTTACAAGACATGCCCGTCCAAGATCTGGAGCGTGTGAATGCTGTCGATGGTTTGGTCGTCAAACAGGCGCCGCAAAACCGAGTTATTTTCTTTGGCATGAACCAAGGTGCTGATGATATCGAAGCTGATAACATTGACGGGGCCAACCCACTGGCTGATGTGCGTGTGCGTCAGGCCATGTCGATGGCGATCAACCGCGACGCAATCCGTCAGGTTGTGATGCGTGGCCAAAGTGAACCAGCGGGCATGATCGCGCCACCATTTGTGAATGGCTGGACCGCTGAGATGGACGCAGAATCCTCTACAGATGTCGAAGCGGCTAAGGCTTTGTTGGCTGAAGCAGGCTATGCGGATGGTTTCTCGATCCGGTTGGATTGCCCAAATGATCGCTACGTGAATGACGAAGGTATCTGTCAGGCAGCCGTGGGCATGTTGGGCCAAATTGGCGTCACTGTGAATTTGGACGCCAAACCCAAAGCGCAGCACTTTCCGCTAATCACCGACGGTAAAACTGACTTTTATATGTTGGGTTGGGGCGTACCAACTTACGATTCTGAATATGTCTTTAACTTCCTCGTGCATTCACGTGAGTCTGAGATTGGCACTTGGAACGCGACCGGTTTTTCTGATCCTGAACTGGATGTAATGATCAAGTCGTTGGCCTCTAATACTGATCTTGAGGCACGCAATGCCGATATCGCTACGATTTGGCGGACCGTGCAGGATGAACAGCTGTACATCCCAATTCATCACCAAGTGTTGAACTGGGGCATGTCTGAAAGCGTTGGAATAGAGGTCGATCCTGAGGACCAGCCAAAGATCAAATATTTCACTATGAATTGATCTGACGGTCATACGGCGCGCCAGACATCTGGTGCGCCGTTGCTGTTGCCGATGTGGCAAAGTGTAGCCACGCGCCAATATCGAAACGAGAACCCGAATGTGTTAGTGCGACTTGTCAACGACGCTTTGGCTATCCGTTTTGATATCCAAAATTAAATTCATCTGCAGGGCCGCCATCCGCTCTTAGACATTAAGGCAATCTCCACCATGCTGGCCTATATTATCCGCCGCGTCGTGCAATCGGCACTTGTCTTACTGATCGTCGGCCTTGCCGCGTTCTCGATGTTTCGTTTTGTGGGTGACCCAATCGAGAATATGCTTGGTCAGGAACGCACGACTGTTGATATCGAACGGTTACGTGACCAACTTGGCCTCGATGAGCCGTTTGTCGTCCAATACGTCAAGTTTCTTGAGGGTGCCGTGCAAGGCAACTTTGGGGTGAGCTACCGGCAGGGGCGACCTGTGTCGGACATTTTAGTGGAACGCGCGCCTGCCACGCTTGAACTGGCGGCGGTATCATGTGTGCTTGCGATCGGGTTTGGCATTGCCTTCGGTGTGTTCACGGCGATCCGGCGTGATGGATTTCTGGCCAATTTTATCATGTCCGCATCCCTGATTGGTGTTTCACTGCCGACGTTCCTCATTGGGATACTCTTGATCTATATCTTTTCGGTCGAACTTGGTTGGTTGCCTAGTTTTGGGCGTGGTGAGACCGTTCAAATTGGTAATTGGTCGACCGGGTTTCTGACGGCTTCAGGCTTAAAAGCGCTGATCTTGCCGTCCATCACGCTTGGGCTTTATCAAATGACGCTCATCATGCGGCTTGTGCGCTCTGAAATGCTTGAGGTCTTGCGCCAAGACTACATCCGTTTTGCACGCGCCCGTGGGTTAAAAAGCCGGACCATCAATTTTCGCCATGCGCTAAAAAACACGATGGTGCCGGTCATCACGGTTATCGGTCTGCAGCTTGGGTCTATCATCGCTTTTGCGATCATCACCGAAACAGTATTTCAGTGGCCGGGCGTTGGCCTCTTGTTTATCAACGCCGTCCAATTTGTCGATATCCCTGTGATGGCCGCGTATCTTATGCTGATTTCAGTTATGTTTGTGGCGATCAACCTGATTGTCGATATCCTTTATTTCTTTATCGATCCGCGTTTGCGCGTTGACCGGGCAGGGGGCCACTAATGAGCTATACTCCAGAAAAGACGGCTCAAAGGTCGCGACTGCGCGTGTTTTTAGATAGTGATATCTACTATGCTTTCCGGCGGTCACCGATTGCAGTTGTGTCCACAATCGTTGTCAGCATTCTCATTCTGGCGGCTATTTTCGCCCCGCTGATTGCACCAACAAATCCATTTAATCCTGCGACACTGAACCTGATGAATGGTTTTACAGGACCGATGGCCCCCAACGCCTTCACGGGTGAAAGCTTTTTGTTGGGCACAGATGATCAAGGCCGTGATGTCTTTTCCACAATCCTTTATGGGATGCGGGTGTCTTTGTTTGTAGGCGCGGCAGCCGTTCTCTTTGCCATGGTGCTCGGGATCACACTCGGGCTTATTTCTGGCTATGTTGGCGGTTGGACCGAGACGATCATTATGCGCGTCGCTGATGTGCAGCTTACGTTTCCGTCGATCCTTATCGCGATGCTGATATTTGGGATTGCAAAGGGCATCACGCCCGTCGAATACCGTGATCAGATGGCGATTTGGGTGCTGATCCTTGCTATCGGGCTTAGCGATTGGGTGCAATTTGCACGCGTTGTGCGTGGTGCCACTTTGGTTGAAAAGCGCAAAGAATATGTTGAGGCAGCCCGACTGATTGGTCGGACGCCCTATGCCATCATGTTGCGTCATATCTTGCCCAACGTACTGTCGCCTGTGCTGGTGATCGCTACGATATCGCTGGCCTTGGCGATTATTGCCGAAGCCACGCTTAGTTTTCTAGGTGTTGGCGCACCGGCGACCCAGCCGTCACTGGGCACGCTGATCCGTATTGGGCAAGGGTATCTCTTCTCGGGCGAATGGTGGATTTTGCTGTTCCCAGCGCTCACACTTTTGACGCTAGCGTTAAGTGTGAATTTGCTGGGTGACTGGCTGCGCGACGCCCTGAACCCGAGGTTACGCTGATGTCAGATGTTGTTTTGTCGGTCCGGGGATTGTCTGTTGAGATTCCCACCCGCAGTGGGATTGTAAAGCCTGTCGACGGTGTCAGCTATGACATCAGTGCCGGTGAAATTCTGGGTGTTGTTGGCGAAAGTGGTGCGGGTAAATCAATGGCTGGTAATGCTGTCATTGGCCTATTGAACCCACCAGCACACATTGCTGCGGGCGAAATTTGGCTTAACGGCAGCCGCATAGATAATCTCAAAGACGAGGCCATGCGCCGCTTGCGCGGGAAACACATTGGTATGGTGTTTCAAGACCCGCTGACATCGTTGAACCCGCTCCTCAGTATTGGTGATCAGCTGACCGAAACTATGCTGACCCACCTGCCGATCAGTCGGTCTGAGGCACATCAGCGTGCCGTTGGTGCATTGGAAGAAGTGGGTATTCCGGGTGCTGCTGAGCGTATCGGCAGCTATCCGCACGAATTCAGTGGTGGGATGCGACAACGGGTTGTGATTGCGTTAGCTCTTTGCGCTGAACCGTCGTTGATTATCGCAGACGAGCCAACCACAGCGTTAGACGTGTCTGTGCAGGCGCAGATCATTGCCCTGCTCAAACGGCTATGCCGTGACCGAGGGACTGCTGTGATGCTGATTACCCATGATATGGGCGTAATTGCAGAAGCCGCGGACCGCGTTGCCGTGATGTACGCTGGCCGCTTGGCCGAATTGGGTGCTGTGCGCGATGTGCTGACCCAACCGCAGCATCCTTACACCCAAGGTCTGATGGCCTCGACGCCGCTGGCGTCACAGGGCAAAGCGCGGCTGCACCAAATCGAAGGGGCCATGCCTCGGCTGAATGCAGTTCCCGAAGGTTGCCCGTTTCATCCGCGTTGTGCGTATGCGCAAGACAAATGCAGGGCCGTGCCGACACCACAAATTGCGGGCGGTCACGCTGCATGCTGGTTCCCACTGATCGCACAAAAGGTATCGTAATGGCGTTGATTTCAGTAAAGAATCTGACCCGCGTCTTTGACGTGTCCAAACCGTGGTTGAACAGGGTGATTGAGCGGCGGGCGAAGGCGTTTCTCACCGCTGTATCCGACGTAGATTTCGAAGTAGCAGAGCGCAGCACTTATGCGTTGGTTGGCGAGAGCGGGTCTGGGAAATCAACTATTGGCCGCATGTTGGTCGGGCTGCTGACGCCTTCATCAGGTACGGTTGAAATCAACGGTGTGAACCTTGCAACCGAAACTGACGCAAACAAGGTGGATGTGATCAGGTCTGACATTCAGATGATTTTCCAAGACCCCTTTGCGTCCCTTAATCCGCGGTGGCGGGTACGTGATATCATCGTGGAACCCGTTGTGGCCCGTGGTGGCGATGCGACAGGGTTGGCGGAAAAGCTTCTGGAACAAGTCGGACTTTCTGCTCTGGACGCTGGGAAGTTTCCGCATGAATTTTCGGGTGGCCAACGGCAGCGGATATGTATTGCCCGTGCATTGTCGTCTGAGCCAAAACTTATCGTGTGTGACGAACCGACATCAGCACTGGATGTATCCGTTCAGGCGCAGGTCCTGAACTTGATGAGCGATCTTAAAGATAATTTTGGATTAACTTATGTTTTGATCAGCCACGACTTGACGGTAGTTCGGCATATGGCCGATCGGATCGGTGTGCTGTATTTGGGCCGATTGGTCGAGGAAGCGAGCCCAGAGGATTTGTTTACCAACACGAAACATCCATATACCCAAATGCTACTAAAAGCAGCACCTCGGATGGATGGTTTTGGCCGCGAAGCCGACCTGCCAGAGGGTGAAATTCCGGACCCCATCAACCCACCACCGGGTTGTGCATTTAACCCACGCTGCCCGATCGCGACTGATATTTGTCGACAAGAACGGCCAGTGATGCGTCAGTTGGGCGATATTCGCGTGGCATGTCATTTCGCAAATTAATCTGATGCGGCAGCTAAAAATAGTACCCGCCTATTCGGATGGTGCGTGAAAAAAGACCTCGAAGTCTAAGGACGGTGCTGCATGAATGCCGGCGATCCTCGATTATAAACACGATGGTTTCGATACCTCTGCTGATGCCCATAACAAACGGCATGGTGATCTTAGTCAAAAGTAGTGTCTTCACGGTGAATAGTTAAGTGGTGCTTGCAGTTACTATTATCGGTGCGAACAGGATGCCTAGACTTGGCCTACCTTAAAGCCTCTGGAAAGGTGATTGCGCATTGTGAAAAGTAGTAAAGCGCCTGGCAGTATTGATGCAACGGTCACAGCCATTACTAAGCCAATGTCGGTCTGAAATCCAAAAAGGGCGTTGATTGCCATGCTGATCGGCTTCCCGTTGGTTGTCGTGAGGATACGCGCAAAGACCACTTCGACCCACGAAAACATGAAACAAAAGAATGCAGTTACAGCGACCCCGGATGAGATTTGTGGCAAGAGAATCTTCCAAATGAATTGTGGGCGCGAATAGCCGTCGAGAAACGCGGTTTCATCCATTTCTTTTGGAATTGCTGATATGAACCCCTGTAAGATCCAAATCGAGATTGGTAAGTTAAATAAGCAATGTGCCAATCCAATTCCAAACACTGAATTCACTATACCAAGCGAAGAGAAGAGCTGAAAAACTGGTAGCGTGAGCACTACAGGTGGGGTGATCCGGAAGGCGATGAATGCAAGAAAAAGGTGTTTGTCGCCGATGAATGACATCCGCGAGAACGCGTAGGCGGCTGGGATTGCCACTGGTATTGTGATGCATATGTTGATCAGGACATAAGCCATGGAATTGATGAACGCCGCGCGCAGGTTCGGATCGGACCAGATGCCAGCATAATTGGATAAAGTCATGCTGCCGACGTCAACGTTTGGCGCTGGCAATGTTGCGATGAAGCTGATCATCGTCATTTGGATGAGTGGCAGAAAAGTAAAAGCAATAAAGCCGAACAAGACAATACGCTTGACCGATCGAAGGGATAGCAACGCTGTTTTCACAGATCATCCTCGCGGCCTAAGCGACCTTGCGCTTTGCTGAACGTCCAAGCCACTGTCAAAACGATTAGAAAATATATGACGGAGCGTGCAGCGGAAGGGCCATAGTTGAAGGCTTTGATTTCTTCGCCAAGATCTATCGCAAGGAACATGGTTGCGCCATCGGGTCCACCTGCATTGATTGGAAAGGCCTCGGTATAGATCATGAAGGAATCCATAAATCTCAAGAGGATCGCCATCAGCAGAACGTGGCGAAGCTTTGGTAATTGAATAAAACGGAACACCTGCCAGGGGCCTGCACTGTCGATCGCGGCAGCCTGATATTGAGACGCGGGAATTGTTGTAAGCGCGCTGTAGCAAAGGATCACCACAAGGCTGGTCCAATGCCAAACATCCATTGCAATGATAACTAGCCATGTATGCAAGGCTGACAGTTTCCAATCATTAGGCCATCCAACATAGGGAAACAGCTGACCTAGAATGCCTGTGTCGGGATTGAGCAGACTTAACCAAAGCGACGGGATCATGTTCCACGGGACCAGCAGGGGCAGGGCAATCACCGCAAGGGTCAGGCCCACCCAGACTTTACCTGCGGGAATGCACAGTGCAATTGCAATACCAAGTGGAATTTGGATGACCAAAATCAATATGGAAAACAAGATGCTGCGTCCAAAGCTCGCCCAAAAACGACCCGAGCTGATTATTTCTGCATACCACTCGATACCGACCCAAAACCGCGCATCCAAAATGAAGATTTCAAAGAATGAATAGTTGATCACTGTGATCAAAGGGATTAATCCAACAAGCCCAAGAACCAACGTCGCAGGAAGCGTAAACAGCCAGCCAGTGTTGTCGCGGTACTTCATCTCACTGTCTCCAGTTTAGGTCATGACTTGACGCCTACACCATAACAACATCTGTTTCCCAAGCAGCGCAATTTTCTAAAAGTTGCTCAGGTAAAGTGAAATCAGTAAATAGAACAGCGACATCCGCAAGTGAGCAAATCGTTAGCGGCGCCTTGCGTTCAAATTTCAATTGGTCAGCGACTACCATCACCTTGCGGGACCGTTGGATCGCCGATTTACTCACCATTACTTCTTGGTCGTCAAAATCCTGCAAATCGCCATCCACATCAATTGCGGAGCAACCCAAAACCGAATAGTCGAATTTGAATTGCTTCACCATTTCAGCAGTGAGCCCACCGACTATACCACCATCTTCGCGGCGTAAAACGCCACCAGCTAAGATGATTTGACAGCTATGATTAATTGCCAAAATATTTGCGATATTGAGGTTATTAGTTACGACGAGTAGATTTTCTCTATCCAGTAATTCACGTGCGACAGCCTCAGTACTTGTACCAATGTTCATAAACACGGATGCACCATCAGGGATCGCATGGGCACATTTTTCGGCAATCGTTTTTTTACCAGCTTCATTCATGCGGCTGCGTTCGGCGTAAATAATGTTCACAAGTCCAGATGGCACCACTGCGCCGCCATGGACCCGTTCGAGTCGTCCAGTTTCGGCCAGATCAGAAAGATCACGCCGGATTGTCTGAACTGAAACGTCGTAATGTGCAGCTAACCCATCCACTGTGACCTTGCCCTCTTTGCGGGCGAACTCGAGTATTTCTTTTTGTCTGAAATTTGAGACCATGGTTTTCCTTTTGCGTCACTACAGCGAAAGACATTCTTTAAGCTGGGATTCGCAACGCAAATCTAGTTTTTATGCCTTGAACGTCAAGAAGGTTTGGATACCAGAACCTGTTTAATCGGTCATAATGACTGTCTTGCGAAATATAAATCACATGGATATCAGGTGCTTAAGTAAAAACGAAAGCAAACGAACTTTCGATATTGATTAATGTTCAGCTTTGGTATTGGGTAACCCCATGCCGCAAGCTGGGAGGCTGCGCCGGGAAATAGAGCTGGGGAGGCTTCATTGGATCAGTACGATCACAGCGATATTGTTGACCTGTTTGTCATCGGTGGCGGTATCAACGGATGCGGCATTGCCCGTGATGCAGTTGGTCGCGGTCTAAGCGTCGAACTCGCTGAAATGAACGATTTGGCTTCGGCTACATCTTCTGCATCTACAAAGCTTTTTCACGGCGGATTACGCTATCTTGAATATTGGGAAATCCGCCTTGTCCGTGAGGCCTTGATCGAGAGAGAAACACTTCTCAAGGCGATGCCACATATTTCTTGGCCGATGCGATTTGTGTTACCCTACCACGCGGACATGCGCTTTGATGGAGACACGCCGACATCCAAGGTTCTGAACGTGGTGATGCCTTGGATGAAAGGGCGTCGCCCTGCGTGGCTCATTCGCTTTGGGCTATTTCTGTATGACAATCTTGGTGGGCGCCAGATCCTGAAGGGGACAACGTGTTTGAATCTAGTTGGGACACCTGAGGGTTTACCACTTGAGGACCGCTTTAAGAAAGCATTCGAGTATTCTGATTGTTGGATCGAAGACAGCCGTTTGGTTGTTTTGAATGCACGCGATGCTGAGGCGCGTGGCGCAAAGATTAATGTCCGTACAGAAGTTGTGTCAGCAGAGCAGATCGACGGTATCTGGCATGTAGGGCTTGAACCGCAGGGCGGGACGCCACGCGTTGTGCAGGCCCGTATGTTGGTAAATGCTGGCGGCCCTTGGGTGGAAGAAATCATCCGTAGTACCGTGCGGATCAACTCCACTGAAGGCGTGCGGCTTGTGCGCGGGAGTCACATCGTGACCCGCAAGCTTTATGATCATGACAAATGCTATTTTTTCCAAGGCGAGGATGGGCGGATCATCTTCACGATCCCATATGAAACTGACTTTACGTTGATCGGCACGACCGATGCGGACCATGAAAACGTGAGCGTTGAACCGGTCTGCACGCCTGAGGAGCAAACATACCTTATTGAGTTCGCTTCAAAGTATCTGAAAAAAGACATTACAAATGATGATGTTATTTGGGCCTACTCTGGTGTGCGTCCGCTCTATAATGACGGCGCGAGCTCGGCCACTGCTGCAACACGTGATTATGTGCTAAAGGTGGATCAGTCGACGGGTGCCCCAATCCTCAATGTTTTTGGTGGGAAGATCACAACCTACCGTCGGCTTGCTGAGACTGCCTTAGAGAAAATCGCACCCTTTTTCCCAAACATGGGAAAGCCTTGGACCGCTGGTGTTGCTTTGCCCGGTGGCGATTTTCCAGTGGATGGCGTCGCCGCGCTGATGCAACGGCTTGCAACGCAGTATTCGTTTCTTAGCGACGCGTGGGCGTCGCGTTTGGTTAAAGCCTATGGGCTGGATGCGTTTGAGATGTTGGGTGATGCAAAAGTTGAATCAGACTTGGGTCAAAACTTTGGATCGAATTTGACCGAGCGCGAAGTGAACTGGTTGGTTGAAAAAGAATTTGCGCGGACGGCTGAAGATATCGTTTGGCGTCGCACAAAACTAGGACTTCGGCTTACGACACACGAAATTAAGGTGCTTGGTGGATGGCTGGCAAACGCGCCCGCGACGTCACCACAGCACCACGCGGCGTAAGCTGCAAAACTGGGAGAAAGAAATGTCACTTGTTCTAGAGGGTGTGTCAAAAGTCGTAAACGGCCAGACACATATTTACCCTACCGATCTGGAGCTGAAGTCTGGCACTATGAATGTGCTGCTTGGGCCCACGTCGTCTGGCAAGACATCACTGATGCGCATTATGGCGGGTCTAGACGTTCCCAATACCGGCAAAGTAATTTGGGGTGGCAAAGATGTGACCGGAATGCGCGTGCAAGATCGTGGCGTGGCGATGGTGTATCAGCAGTTCATCAACTACCCTTCGATGACTGTTTATGAGAATATCGCCAGCCCAATGCGGCTGTTAAAGCAGACAGCGAACCAAATTGATGCAGCTGTAAAAAAGGCTGCGGATCTCATGAAGCTTTCACCGTTTCTTGATCGCAAGCCTTTGGAACTATCAGGCGGTCAACAGCAGCGATGCGCGCTTGCACGTGCTCTTGTTAAAGATGCAGGGCTGGTGTTGTTGGACGAGCCTTTGGCGAACCTAGACTATAAACTTCGTGAGGAATTACGCGCTGAGATCCCAAAGATCTTTGAAGAAGCGGGCTCAATTTTTGTTTATGCAACTACGGAGCCAGAAGAGGCGCTTTTGCTTGGGGGTAATACGGCAGCGCTTTGGGAAGGTCGTATCACCCAATTTGACAAAACGCCGATCGTCTACAGGCAGCCCGTAAATGCGACAACCGCGCGTGTCTTTTCTGATCCACCGATGAACTTTCTGGACTTTGAAAAGGCCGGTGATCAACTTCGCTTTGGTGATGGACAGGTCAGCACTGCAATGTCGGGTGCTTTCGCAGGGCTTGGTGATGGTAACTACGTTGCGGGCTTTAGGCCAAATCACCTCAAGCTTGAAAAACAGGCGCCTGACGCGCTTGAGTTCACGGGCAGTCTGACAGTGACAGAGATCACTGGGTCAGAAACGTTTATTCACCTCAAGCATCACGGCGAAAACTGGGTTGGCTTGGTGCATGGCGTCAAAAACCTGAAGATTGGCGCAGCACTTAGCGTTTATCTTGACCAAAGCCACGTTTATATTTTTGCGCAAGACGGTACTTCTGTCGCCCCTGCGTCTTATGCAGCTGCGGCTTGAGGGAACAATAAAATGGCAAAAATTACTCTCGAAAATTTGGCACATTCGTACTTACCGAATCCAAAGCATGAAGATGATTATGCGCTCAAAGAAATGAACCATGACTGGGTAGACGGCGAAGCATACGCCCTGCTTGGGTCATCTGGTTGCGGTAAATCCACGCTTTTGAACATCATTTCAGGTTTACTGCACCCTAGTCAGGGTCGCATCTTGTTTGACGACAAAGACGTGACGATGAACCCAACAACGCAGCGCAATATCGCGCAGGTTTTCCAGTTTCCAGTGGTCTATGACACGATGACTGTCCGCGACAATCTGGCGTTCCCACTTCGCAACCGTGGCGCTGATCCTGCATATATCAAAGACCGCGTACAGCAAATTGCCGCGATGATTGGCATGGAAGATACGCTGAACCACAAGGCCCGTGGATTGACCGCAGATGCCAAGCAAAAGATCTCACTTGGGCGTGGCATGGTGCGCGAAGACGTGAATGCGCTTTTGTTTGATGAGCCACTGACCGTGATCGATCCACACATGAAGTGGGAGTTGCGCACACAGCTAAAGTCGCTCCATCACGAGTTCGGACACACGATGATTTACGTAACACACGACCAAACCGAAGCGCTGACTTTTGCGGACAAAGTGGTGGTGATGTATGATGGGCGTGTTGTGCAAATGGGGACGCCGCAAGAACTTTTTGAGGCGCCGGGACATACCTTTGTTGGCTACTTTATCGGCTCTCCGGGCATGAATGTGCTAGCAGCCGAGGTGCAAGGCAGTACTGGCGTGATAGGCGGCACTCAGATTGCACTTGGCAAAGATTTTGGTAGCCCCACAGGCAAAGTAGAATTGGGCGTGCGTCCAGAATTCACCTCGCTGTCGGCGGGTGACGTCGGTTTGCCAGTGACAATCAAGCGGGTTGAAGATGTCGGTCGCCACAAGATTGTGCGCGCCGACTTCCAAGGCACAGAGATCAACATTTTGGCTGCTGAAGGTGAAAATATTTCGCCTGATATGAACCGCGTTGTGTTCGATGTTGCTGGCATCAACGTCTACTCCAATAACTGGCGCGTCGCGCCTGAGGTGGCGTGATGCACAACACATTCCTCTCCCTTTCAAAAGGAACGAGCCATGAATAAGACAGTTAATCAAAAGGCGTGGTTCCTCATCTTACCCGTGCTTTTGCTCGTCGCATTCTCGGCGGTTATTCCGCTGATGACGGTGGTGAATTACTCCGTCCAAGATACGTTTGGGAACAACAAGTTTTTCTGGGCTGGCCTCGATTGGTTCAGGGAAATGATGTCATCTGAGCGGATGTGGGATGCTTTAGGTCGCCAAATCGCCTTTTCATGCATTATCTTGGTGATAGAAATTCCACTGGGGATATTCATTGCTTTGAACATGCCAAAAAAGGGTTTTTGGGCTTCGACTTGCCTGATCCTCATGTCTTTGCCTTTGCTTATTCCTTGGAACGTGGTCGGTACAATTTGGCAGATTTTTGGGCGCGTTGATATTGGTCTGCTTGGCTATACTTTGGCCGCAATGGGTATCGATTATAACTATACTCAAGACTTCTATGCGGCATGGGCGACTGTGATCGTAATGGATGTCTGGCATTGGACGTCATTGGTTGCTCTTTTGGCCTATGCAGGTCTTCAGTCTATCCCTGATGCTTATTATCAGGCTGCAAAGATCGATCAAGCCAGCCGTTGGAAAGTGTTCCGCTTTATTGAATTGCCCAAGATCATGGGTGTGCTGATGATCGCGATCCTGCTCCGCTTTATGGATAGTTTCATGATCTACACCGAGCCTTTTGTTGTGACAGGTGGTGGTCCGGGTAATTCAACGACATTCCTGTCGATTGACTTGGTCAAGATGGCCCTTGGACAGTTCGATCTTGGTCCCGCAGCTGCTTTCTCGATTATGTATTACCTCGTGATCCTGCTGGTTTCATATGTCTTCTACACTGTGATGACGAACCTCGATAAAAGGGATGGTCGCTGATGTCCGATTTTACCAATACAGCTACAAATCGTCGCTTTGCCTTACCAAAGATCAAAGGCAGTGCGATCGTCATGAGCCTCTACCTACTGTTCCTGCTCTTGCCGATTTATTGGCTTTTGAACATGAGCTTAAAGAACAATTCTGAGATCTTGAGCAGTTTCACCCTTTGGCCTCGCGATCTGACGTTCGATAACTATTTGACGATCCTAACAGACCCATCTTGGTACACAGGCTACCTGAACTCGATGGCATATGTTGTTATGAACATGGTCATATCATTGGCGGTCGCACTTCCTGCTGCCTATGCTTTCAGCCGCTATACCTTTTTGGGCGACAAACATTTGTTCTTTTGGCTGCTCACCAATCGGATGGCGCCACCTGCAGTTTTCGCCCTGCCATTCTTTCAGCTTTATAGTTCAGTCGGCTTGTTCGACACGCATATTGCTGTGGCCCTAGCGCATTGTTTGTTCAACGTTCCGCTGGCGGTATGGATCCTCGAAGGGTTCATGCGGGGCGTACCCAAAGAAATTGATGAAACAGCCTATATCGATGGCTATTCATTCCCGCGGTTCTTTATCCGTATTTTCACGCCGCTCGTCGCGTCGGGTATTGGGGTAACAGCGTTCTTTTTATTCATGTTCTCTTGGGTTGAGCTTTTACTTAGCAGAACTCTGACCAGTGTGAATGCAAAGCCGATCGCAGCCACGATGACACGCACCGTGGGTGCCGCCGGTATCGATTGGGGAGTTCTTGCAGCTGCGGGTGTTCTCACAATTATCCCAGGTGCATTGGTCATCTATTTTGTTCGCAACTACATCGCCAAGGGCTTTGCCCTAGGCCGCGTGTAAGAAAAGAAAGAGGAGAAAAACGATGGATTGGATGGCATGGACTTGGCCAACCGCCGCTTTCTTTTGCGTGATCGCAGTGATCTTGATCACTTTTACGGTGCTCGCAATCAAATTTCCTGAGACGCCACGCAATGGTGTCCTTGGAATCGAAACGACGCGTGGTGACCGGTTGTTCATCACGCTCCTTGGCTCGGCCTTTATCAATTTGGCTTGGCTCGGGCTGCTCAGTGCCCCCCAATGGGGAGCACTGATCGTATGTCTCTTTTACGCCACGGCGGTATTCCGTTGGGTATGAAGGGTGACATGATTGGATGGGTCTGTTTGGAAAATCAGATCTGTCTTAAACGTTCAATCTTTTGGGAGGACCAAATATGAACTTGCGACTAAAAGGAACGACGGCGTTAGGCCTTGCTGCATGTATGATTGCCGCACCTGCGTTCGCTGATATGGATGCCGCACAGGCATTCCTTGATAGCGAAATCGGCGACTTGTCCACGCTCTCACGCGCGGATCAAGAAGCTGAAATGCAGTGGTTTATCGACGCAGCACAGCCATACGCAGGTATGGAAATCAACGTGGTATCCGAGACAATCGGGACCCATGAGTACGAATCCAACGTGTTGGCACCTGCGTTCTTTGCCATCACCGGGATTCAGGTCACACATGACCTGATCGGAGAAGGCGACGTTGTCGAAAAGCTGCAAACACAAATGCAGACAGGCGAGAACATCTATGACGCCTATATCAACGACAGTGACCTGATCGGAACGCACTGGCGCTATCAGCTGGCTCGTAACCTGACCGATTGGATGGCTGGCGAAGGCGCGGCTGTCACCAACCCGAACTTGAATCTGGAAGACTTTATTGGTCTTTCCTTCACGACAGGCCCGGATGGCAAAATCTATCAATTGCCAAGCCAGCAGTTCGCAAACCTCTACTGGTTCCGCTATGATTGGTTCAACGACGACGTCAACAAGGCCGACTTCTTGGCTGAGTACGGCTATGAGCTGGGCGTTCCAGTCAACTGGTCTGCCTATGAAGATATCGCAGCCTTCTTTACCGGACGCGATCTGTCGCGCTTGGGCGTTGAAGGCGACGTCTTTGGTAACATGGACTACGGCAAGAAAGACCCGTCTTTGGGTTGGCGCTATACTGATGCATGGCTGTCCATGGCTGGTGCTGGCGACATAGGTGAGCCGAATGGCCTGCCAGTTGATGAATGGGGCATCCGCGTCAACGAAAAGTCGCAGCCTGTTGGTTCATGTGTGGCACGTGGTGGTGCGACCAACGGCCCAGCAGCTGTCTATGCGATTACCAAGGCAATTGAGTGGCTTGAGAAGTATTCTCCTCCGGCTGCTGCTGGTATGACATTCTCTGAAGCGGGACCTGTTCCGGCCCAAGGTAATGTTGCACAGCAGATGTTCTGGTATACTGCGTTTACCGCGGCATCCGTTGAACCTGGTCTGCCCGTGATGAACGAAGATGGCACGCCAAAGTGGCGCATGGCACCTTCACCGCACGGTGCATACTGGGTTGAGGGTACCAAGATCGGCTACCAAGATGCCGGTTCCTGGACGCTGATGAAATCTACACCAGTTGATCGTGCACAGGCGGCTTGGCTTTACGCCCAGTTCGTTACATCACTGACTGTGGACGTACGCAAAAGCCATGTTGGTCTGACATTCATTCGTGAATCAACGATCCAGCACGAAAGCTTTACAGAGCGTGCACCAAAACTGGGTGGCCTGATTGAGTTCTATCGCTCACCAGCACGGGTTCAGTGGTCACCAACTGGTACCAACGTTCCTGACTATCCAAAGCTGGCTCAGCTGTGGTGGCAGAACATCGGCGACGCAATGTCCGGTGCAAAAACACCCCAAGAAGCACTTGATGCGCTTTGCGAAGATCAAGAAAAGGTCCTGATCCGTCTGGAACGGTCCGGTGTTCAAGGTGAACTTGGTCCAGTTATGAACGAAGAAAGCGATCCTTCTTTCTGGCTTGACCAACCTGGTTCGCCTAAGCCAATGCTGGCCAACGAAGACGAAACGCCAGTGACCATCGCTTATGATGAGCTGATCAAATCTTGGCAGTAAGCTAACCATCTGGGGCCACGTTGCTGGCCCCAGATACCCTGATCTC
>JAPKCP010000131.1 GCA_028822885.1 Yoonia sp.
GTGTGTTTCTCCATGCTGGAAGACACAAGGTTTGCATCAAGTGGATCGTTTAAAAAAAGGCCTTCAGTTTTTCGGTCCTCGGGCACAAACCCAACGCCTGCTTGCATTGCGGCCCGCAATGACGGGAACTGAACAGGCTGTTTATCGAGCGTGATGTTACCGCTGTCGGGGTGCGTTAGGCCCGCGATGCAGCGCACGATTTCGCTGCGGCGTGATCCCAGAAGACCGGCAAGCCCAAGTATTTCACCTTTGCGAAGTTGAAAGCTGATGTCAGAAAATTGCCCGTCCTGCGACAAGTTTTGGATTTCCAGCATAACATCGCCAAGCGCGTCTTTTGTTCGCTCAACATTGCCCGGATGCGCACTGCCAATCATTTCGGCGACGACTTTTTCTTGGTTTGTGTCCTGCGTCGGCAGTGAGCTGATCATGTGACCATCGCGAAGCACAGAAATCCGATCAGAGATCGCAAAAATTTCTGACATGTGATGGCTGACGTAGACGATCCCAATGCCTCGGGCGGTCAGTGTTCGCAAAACCGTAAACAGAGCCTGGACTTCATCGGGGGTGAGCGCAGATGTTGGCTCATCAAGAAGCAGAACCTTTGAATCAAGCGACAACGCCTTTGCAATTTCAACAATCTGGCGGGTGCTGATGGGCAGGCTATCGACGGGTGCCGTCACATCAAGTGAAAGGTCAAACTCTTTCAGCAATGCTGTGGCGCGGCGGTTCAGTTCTTTCCAATCCACGACGCCGAAACGCGACGGCGCACGTCCTGCGAAAATGTTCTCAGCAATGGACAAAGACCCAGCGAGGCTGAGTTCTTGGAATACGCACCCTATCCCAATGTCCTGTGCATGTGATGGGCCAAGGATACGAACGGCGTTCCCATCGCGCCTGATCTCACCAGACGAGGGCGCGTGAAGCCCGTAAAGCAGGCCGAGGCACGTCGATTTACCAGCGCCATTTTCGCCGACAAGCGCGTGAATTTCACCTTTTTTGAGTGAGAAATTGATATTTTTCAGAACGAGATTGGAGCCAAAACTTTTTTGGACGCCGTGCAGTGAAAGCAAAGTCTCTGGATGCAGTTCACCCATAATTTTTGATTCAGCTGTACCCATCAACAATCTCCTCCCACACTAAAGGTGGTGTCTGATATGTTAGATGTCAATAGAATTTTGCTAACTAAAGCCAAGGAGGCTGAACAAGATGCTCAGACCTTTCCAGCCGGGTTGTCGAGTATTGTGTCGTTTTATGGAGAGGCTCTAGCGTGGGGATGAGCCCGCATAAAAAATGATATTAAAGTAGGGGGAGCGATGAGGCATAGGTCTGACGCGTCCGGTCAATATGTTCTGCCAACAGACGTTTGATTTCTGACATATTGCTGTTCTGAACCGCGTCCGCGAGGCCAATATGTTCGTCGAAAGAAAGCTTGGTGTGCTGCGGGAGCGCTGACAAATGGGTGCGCAAGGCCGCAATTTTTCCGACGTAACGATCATAACTGGCAGACAGATAATCGTTTTCGCAATTGCGAAAAATAGCTTGGTGGAATGCGGTGTCGAGCGAAAGGTATTTGGCCTCATTTCCAGATTTTCGCGCCGCGTCCATGTCTTTCACGATCCGGTTCATGTCCTTGGAAAGGGTCTTCTGATTGCGTTTTAGGGCGATTTCGAACGCTGCTACTTCAATTGCTTGCCGAAAATCGCAGATTTGGTTGACTTCATGTTCCGTCAAGGTGAACACGCGCGCTCCTTTTTGGGGCTCAATCGTCACTAGACCTTCGTCGCGCAACTGGGCGAGAGCCTCACGCACGGGCGATTTTGAAACGCCAAGTTCGTCCGAAATTCCACGTTCTGAGAGGGCCTGACCCATCTTTAGTTCGCCACCGACGATCCTGTTTCGCAGATGTTCCAGCGCGAGTTCTCTAAGCGACTTGGGTCGGGTGAGTGCCATGTTGGTCCAAATTTTTTTGTTGCCAGATTATAGTATCTGATATACCAAGATTTGCAAGCTGGTATATCAGATACCAGATGATTCCTACACGGGAGGGTAAGTTGACCTGCGCTGAACTCATCTTTGATTGCAAAAACAAGCATGGTGAAGGTATTTTTTGGAATGCCATTAATGGTTTGGTTTGGTGGACAGATATTGAGGGCCGCACGTTGTGGTCGTTTGATCCGGTGACATCGCGAGGCCAGCCCTATCCAATGGAAGATCGGGTTTGCTGTTTTGCACCACGCGAATCTGGTGGGTTGATTGTCGCCTTTGCTGACCGAATTTCTCTGCTGGATTTGGACAACGGTACAGAAGAAAAAATCTGTGATTTCGAGCCGGACAATCCGGAGACACGAACAAACGATGGGCGCACTGATAGGCTGGGCCGTTTCGTTGTGGGGGGCATGAATGAGGTCTCTGGGGCGGCGAATTCGTCTGTTATCCGGATCGATGGTGATTTGAAGGTCGAAACGCTGTTAGAAGGCGTCGCCTGCGCCAATTCCATCTGTTTCACAGCGGACGGCAAGACGATGTACTTTGCTGATACGCCAGAGCGTGAAATCCTCGCATTTGATTATGGTTCAAAGCTGTCGGGACGACGCGTTTTGGCCTCTTTTGAGGGTGAGCCTGGTTTGCCGGATGGGTCCTGCGTGGATGCAGAAGGTGGCGTCTGGAATGCAGAATGGGAGGGCAGACGCGTTGTGCGCGTCAACCCTGAAGGACACATCGATACCGTCATCGACATGCCTGTCTGGAAGCCGACTTGCTGTGCATTCGGTGGGCCGAACCTCGACACACTTTTTATAACGACATCATGTTTGATGAGCAACGAAGCCACGCTCAAACGTGAACCAAATTCGGGTGGGCTGTTTGCGGTCAAACCCGGCTTCAACGGGTTACAGGACATTCCGTTCTGCGGCTGAAATCAACGGTCTGGGAGGACACAATGATCAACTATCTCAAATCCACAACAATCATCGCAGTGATTGCTGTTTCGGCAAATACGGCGTTCGCCGAAGATTATCCGACGCCAGTGCCAATGATGGACGGCGCTCAGGCGTCGATCGAATTGATCACACCTAGAAATGATACATTCCGGATCGCGTACATGCCGCCAGCCACGGAATTCAATTATTACATCGCTATCGGCGAAGGCATCAAGACTGTCGCAGAGGCGCAAGGTGCTGAGGTCTTCATGCTTGCCCCGCAAAGCGGCGCAGACATCAACGGCCAGATGGGCATGATCCAAGATGTGCTGACGCAAGAAGTTGACGCCATTATCTTTGGAACCCATGACGAATTTGCGGCCGCACCGCTGATCGAAAGGGCGGTAGATCAGGGCATTGCTGTCTTTATGATCAACTCGGACATCCCAAACTTCCCAACCCCAATCCACGGTGTTGTTGGCTATTCGCAACGAAGTGGGACTCACAAAATCGCCGATTGGGCGATCGAAACCTATGGTGACGAACCGGTGAGAGTTGGTATCATCGAAGGCCAACCCGGTTACCACTCGACAGAGCGAGTTGGTGGATTTCTTGACGGAATTGAAGGCAATGAAAATTTTGAAGTCGTCGTTTCAATTCCCGGAGGTTGGAACGTCGAGGGCGGAAATACTGCCGGCATGGACATCTTGCAGTCCCACCCCGATCTCGATGTCATCTTTGCGGCAAATGACTACATGATCATCGGTGCGTCTTTCGCAGCCAAAGCTCTTGGTCTCACAGATATTGCATTGCTCGGTAACGATGGCGACACTTCTGGACTTGAAGAAATTGCAGCCGGGAACGTCACCGCAACTGTAAACACATCACCCTATCTGATGGGGCAAGCTGCGATGCACGCAACGCTGGACGCTCTCGAGGGTACCTATCCAGGTGGCTGGATCGAAACATCGACATCCATCGAAGACAGAGATGGCGCAATCGCTGTGTTGCAAGAGCCTGAAAAGCTCTTTCCGCAGCCTTCCCGCGATTACTGATACCCGCCCGGTTTCGTGGCGGCACACGTTAGTGCCGCCACGGGGCGAGAAACGAATTTCATGCACCCTTCAACCAGCGAGATGACCATGATGAGTAATACATCTCCCCTTTGGGAATTTTCCAACATCAGCAAAGCCTACCCTGGCGTTCTTGCGAACGACAAAGTGTGCATCAAGCTGATGACAGGCTCAATCCATGGTTTGTTGGGGGAAAACGGTTGTGGCAAGTCAACAATGATCAAGATGCTCTCCGGTGTTCAGCAACCCGACAGCGGTAAGATATTTCACAAAGGTGATGAAGTCCGAATATCCGGCCCGCTTGCGGCGCGGGACATGGGCATCGCAACTGTATTTCAAGAGTTTTCAATTGTGCCCACCTTGTCCGTAGGGGAGAACATTTTTCTGGGGAACATGCCACGTTCGCGTTTCGGTGTGATTGATTGGCAAAAGATCAATTCAGAATCCGCACGGGTCCTCAAAGAAATGGACGTAGACATTCATCCCGAAGCGATCACAGGTGATCTTTCTGTGGGTGAGCAACAGTTGGTTGAGATTGCCAAAGCGATCGCGATGGACGCCAGTATGATTATTTTGGATGAACCGACGGCGGCCTTGGGCGAGGACGAGATCGAACAACTGCATCAACTTTTGCGAAACATGCGCAGCCGAGGGACGGCAATCCTCTACGTCTCTCACCGTCTTGATGAAGTGGAGCGGATCGTCGACGAGGTCACGATCCTGCGTGGTGGGCTAGTTGTCAGTGCGGCCGGTGAGACGAAAATTAACGTAAGTGAAATCGTAAACGCAATGGTCGGCGGCGACGTTGGCGAGCACTATCCCAAAGAAAACAATACGATCGACGAAATCGTCTTGCGCGCCATGTGTTTGAAAACCAAGTCAGGCGTCACGGAAGCGACTTTTGATCTTAAACGTGGTGAAGTCCTGGGGCTTGGCGGGGTTTTGGGCAGTGGTCGCACGGAGATCGCTCGTGCGCTTTTTGGCGTAGACGCATTGACGGGTGGTTCGATTGAACTCAACGGCGCACCGGTCCGATTCAAGAATGAGATGGCCGCAATCCGAGTAGGGATCGCATTGGTTCCCGAAAACCGCAAAACGGACGGACTGTTCTTTAACTTCAAGGCCAGCGGTAACATCACCGCGGCCTCGCTTGGCGAAATCTCAAGAAGGGGTTTCCTTGATCTTGCGGCGGAAGCAGCCGGCACAGCCCGTTTGATGGAAGAACTCGAAATCTCGCCGCAGGCAGAGGCCAAAACGGTCAACTTCTTGTCCGGTGGCAATCAACAAAAGATCGTCATCGCCCGCTGGCTGTTTTCTGACGCGCAAATTCTGATTTTGGATGAGCCCACGCAGGGCATAGATATTGGCGCAAAGATCGCAGTCTACAAACTGATGAATGCCCTTACGCGAGCGGGAAAATCCATTGTTCTGATCAGTTCTGATCATGACGAGCTGCTAGCGATGAGCGACCGCGTCGCAATTGTTCACCATGGAGAAATCAGACAGGTCTTGGATGCAAAAGAATTATCGCACGACGATTTGGTGCGCGCTTCGGTCTCTCACAACACACACGAAGACAAAGGGCAGGTGGCTTTATGAAACGTATTTTTAATGCGCAGTTGATTGGTCCGTTTGCGGCGATGGCCATTGTGGCTCTGATTGTCGCGCTGACGACTGATCGGTTCCTGAGCCCCGGAAATCTGTCAAACCTTTTCTTACAAGTCAGCATCGTGGCCTTGATCGCCATCGGTGCCACTATCGTGATTTTTGCCGCTGGCATTGATTTGAGTTCTGGCTCGATGATCGCGTTGTTAACAATGATACTGGCTCAGATGCTCAAATTCATGGGGCTACCCTTGATGATGGCTTTGCCTCTTATTTTGATCGTTGGTGGTGTCTTGGGGCTAGGTTTGGGGATCATCACAGCCTACGGGCGGATACCTTCATTTATAACCACGCTGGCCGCACTTATTGCATTTCGAGGCTTGGCTCTGACCTTCAATAACGGCTCACCGATCTTCTCGTTAGATCCAGGTTTGGAACCCATTTTCTATGGCAAATTGGCTGGCATTCCATTGCCGTTCTTTTACTTAATCACGTTCTATGGGTTGGCCGCGTTCATGATGAACTTCACGAAGCTTGGACGCGAGATCTATGCCGTAGGTGGCAATCCTGCAGCGGCAGTCCTGACAGGCATTAACGTTCGGAAAGTGCAGGCCATAACTTTTGCTATTGCAGGTTTCATGACAGCCGTCGGTGCCGTCTTGATGTCAGCACGGCTAAATTCCGGCTCACCAAATTACGGTCAGACGATTGAATTACAAGCCATTGCGGCGGCTGTTGTCGGTGGCGCAAGCCTTGCCGGCGGGCGCGGTAACGTCCTGGCTACATTTATGGGCGCGATGACAATCGTGATTGTGCAGAACGGGTTAAATTTGAACGCCGCGCCCTCCTCGGTCCAGAGCATTGTGCTTGGTCTAATCATCCTGCTGGCTGTTGGAATTGATATGTGGAGGTCTGAACTTTCGGCCCTTTTGCCGTCCACATTTAGAAAAAACGCGATGGAGAAAGGAAGCTAGGATGGATCTTGGATTGACGGACAAGCTCGTTTTGGTGACCGGTTCTGCCTCGGGCATAGGTAAAGCGACGGCCAAAACCTTCCTAGGTGAGGGCGCAAAAGTCATTGTTCACGGTTTGACTGAGAAAGAAGTCGACAGATGCATCGAAGACCTTTCACCGTTTGGCGACGTTGTGGGCAAGGCGGGTGACTTAACAAATCCCGACCACGCCATTGACCTGTGCGACTTTGCCCAAAGCCAAGGCGACGTTGACGTTCTGGTCAATAATGTGGGTGTTTTCTCTGTTAAGGCATTCGAAGACCTGACCGATGCCGACTGGATGCAGTATTTTGACATCAACGTCCTAAGCGCCGTGCGTGTATCGCGGATCATTCTACCTGCAATGCTCAAACGCGGCACCGGTTCAATTGTGAACCTAGCCAGCGAAGCGGGTGTAAAACCGTTGCCGCAGATGATCCATTATTCCGTCACCAAAACGGCGATGCTTGGGTTGTCCCGTGGCATGGCCGAACTGACGAAAGGGACCAGCGTGCGTGTGAATTCCGTGCTTCCCGGACCTACATGGACAGCAGGTGTGGAGGCCTATTTCGATGGATTGGCCGCGCAAAAAGGCGAGCCATTGGCCGAGGTCATAGACAATTACTTCCAATCAGACGAACCAACTTCGCTCATCCAGCGCTTTGTGCAGGTTGATGAAGTTGCCAAGGCCATCGTCACCGTCGCCACCAATCAAGCCATGAACGGCGGTGCGCACAAAGTCGAAGGCGGCATCATCCGCAATATTCTCTAAGTTAAAACAACAAAGGAGCCTATCAATGGCCGCACTTACATTCTCTCATATTGGCATCACCGTTCCAGATCTGGACAAGGCGGTTGAGTTTTACTCAAAGGCCTTCGGACTTTACGTCATCATGGGCTCAACAGAGGTCCAGCATGACGATAGTGCCATCGGACAAATGTGTGACGACGTTTTTGGCGAGGGCTGGGGATCATTTCGGATCGCGCATTTGTCGATGGGTGATGGAACAGGAATAGAACTGTTTGAATTCCCGAACACAGAAGAAGAAGAACGCCCGTTCGAATACTGGCGCCGTGGTTTGTTTCACTTCTGTGTGCAGGACGAAGACGTTGAAGGGCGCATCAAGATCATCGAGAGCCTTGGTGGCAAGCAGCGCATGAGCCAAGTCCGCAAATATTATCCTGACGAAAAACCCTACCGCATGGTCTACATGGAAGACCCGTTTGGCAATATCTTTGAACTCTACAGCCATTCCTATGAGCTGACGTATTCGGCAGGCGCTTATGTCTAATCCGAAACTTGGCCCACCAAGGGCAGATCGCCCAAAGGTCGTGATCACCGATTACGACTTTGGAGACGTCAATGTAGAGCGTGGCATTCTCGAAGCGGCGGGTGCAGAGGTTATCGCGCTCCAAAGTAAGAACGAAGATGATCTTGTTGTAGCCGCAGCCGATTGCGCAGCGATGATCAATCAATATGCCCGCATAGGTGCCAAAACGATTGGCGCGATGAAGAAATGTGAAGTGATCGCGCGATACGGCGTTGGTGTCGATATTGTCGATGTAAAAACGGCTACTCAAAAGGGTATTCTTGTCACAAACGTGCAGGATTATTGCACTGAGGAGGTCGCGGACCACGCGATCTCTCTCTGGTTGACGTTGGCGCGCAAGCTGCCGGATTATGATCGTGCAACCCACAAAGGGATTTGGAAATGGCAAAGTGGCCAACCGATTAACCGCTTACGTGGTCGCACGATGGGCGTTGTTTCATTTGGCAAGATCGGTCAGGCGATTGCGACGCGCGCACAAGCCTTTGGCGTTAATATCATTGCCTTTGATCCGTTTTTACCCGCAGAGATCGCCACCCAACACGGGGCCGAACTGGTGTCCAAAGAAGACCTTTTGGCACGTTCGGACTACATCTTGATGCAAGCTCCTATGACGCCAGAAACGCGGCACTTTCTGTCGGATGCTGAATTTGCAGCCATGAAACCGGGGGTAATTCTAGTCAACACAGGACGCGGGCCAACCGTCGACAACAAAGCGCTTTATCGCGCTTTGACGGATGGGCACCTCGCCTCAGCCGGTCTGGATGACCCCGAAGAAGAGCCGGCGAAGCGGTCCAATTGGACCCCAGTTGACAACCCAATCTTTACTTTGCCCAACGTCATCGTGACACCGCACGCCGCCTACTATTCCGAAGAATCCATCATGGCAGCACGGGTTACGGCTGCAATGCAAGTGGCCAAAGTCCTGACTGGAGTGTCGCCAGATTATCCCGTCAATGCAGACGCATTGGCCGAAAAAATATCATAACAGGAGGCAAAAATGCCAGAAGCCCTTAACG
>JAPKCP010000422.1 GCA_028822885.1 Yoonia sp.
GATTTCCAAACTGGCGCAGATAAGAACGAGAGCCAGAAATCATGGCTGGTCGCGGCAAGTACCGCCAAGATGAGCAACGCGGACAAGCCCAAGATTTCGATGGGGAAACCAAGAATTTGAGTAAAGCTCATGTTTGATGTCAGCAGCGCCTCGTAGCGGTCAATTGGTGCAAAGCTGAAATACCATCCCAGCACAAACATCGCGTGGGTAAAGGCAACTGCGGTCGTGAGAACGCCAAAGTGACGGCGGTTATAAAGGATCGGCAGAAAACGTTTATCCAAACGGGCAAGCGGGCCGATGCACAAAATCACAGTGAGCATCCAAAATGCGCAGGTCCCAAATGCCCGCATTCTGAGGGTGGCATAATCCAACGGACGCTCTAACCCAGCAGCAGGTGTGCCCAATCGAATGTAGATAAGGACGTAGGCGGCGACGGCTACAATCAGGGCCGCGTCATACTTCCATTTGTTGGGGTTCCATTGAACGGGAACATACTTAACGCTCATTCTGGAGCCTCCAACAATATCGGTTGTGCTAACGTGCTGGGATCTTGGCGCACGACTAACGCGAGCACGATGATCACGGGAATAGCGCACACAAAGCCAAGTGCGGCGCGATCTTGTCCTTTGCGCGGCATCCGGTGACGATCAAGTTTTTCCTCGCCACGCCACAACACGAGACAGCGCCAAATCACCAACGGCCAAATCAGTAGCACACCGGGAATGAGAAGCGGCCGGAAGACCCACGCACCTTGGGCGTTTTCATCAAGCCGGCCAAGGCCAAAAAGAATGAAGACAACGGCGATCGCGCCACCTGCATAAAGGTACCACGTACCAATTAGGATAAGCGTCATGCCTGATACCCCCGTAAGACCATAAAATTAAAGATGCATGCCTCCATCGATACATAACAACTGACCCGTGAATGCGCGCGCATCCAAAATGAAGTTCATGGCTTGCACGATATCATCGGGGTTCGCACCGCGCTGCAATGGCGATCCCATGCGATGTTCGTGGAACTGCTCGTCTGATTGCTCTGCACCTTGCATGGTCGATCCGGGACCAATCCCGTTGACGCGAACGTGCGGGCCCAAAGCACGCGCACTGGTTTGCGTGAAGGCCCACAAGCCCATCTTGCCAATCGTGTACGTCATATATTCTTTGGTCAGCTTGCGAACACGCTGGTCGATCATGTTGACGATGCAAGCATTTGCACACATCTCGCCGTCCGGCTGCTGCGTCGCTTGCGGGGCTTGGGCGGCAAAATTCTGGCTCAGGACAAAGGGCGCACGCAGATTGGAATCGAGGTTCATATCCCAGCTGGTCTTGCTCGCAGATTTCAGGGAATCGTACTTAAAGACCGAGGCGCTGTTGATCAAAACACCCAAGCTTTGACCCAACCCATCGCGGGCACGTGCGACCAATCCCTGCGTCTCATCTTCGTCAAGCAGATTAGCCTGTAAGGTGACGCATTGGACGCCAAGCGCGCGGATGTCGTTCGCCGTCTTTTCTGCTTCAGCCGCGTTGCTGTTATAATGCAAGGCAATGTCGATCCCGCGTTTGGCCAACCCCAACGCCATTTCGCGGCCTAACCTACGTGCAGCACCCGTGACCAATGCAGCTTTATAAGACGGGGCATCGGCGGCAGGTAAAGGACCATTCATAACAGCTGCAGTCCCGAAAAATCAAAGAGCGGCATTATCATAATTCAAATCCAAAGTTCACACGAAGTCGTAAAAAGTATTCTTAATCATCAGGTATATACACAATCGCTCAATTTTGCGTTCAATTTTGTTTGATTATCTTATGCGCGGTGCCAGCAGAGACGATTCCAAGGCCTGCAGCCAACAAAAGAGCAGGCGTATAGCTTCCATCCCAATCGTAGATTTGGCCAGCAAGCCATGGCGCCAACAGCCCTGCCGTTCCCCACGCCGTGAAAATACGTCCATAGGCAAGTGGGCC
>JAPKCP010000423.1 GCA_028822885.1 Yoonia sp.
GGGCTGCTGACGCATTGAACGCAATGCCGATTGTATCCCTTACGCAAATTTCCTTGTGAACTCGCATGGTGCGATGCATTTTTCTGAAAATTAGTCAGGGGCAACAGCATGACGCGTGTGTTTATCAATGGGTTGGGCCGTATTGGGCGGACAGTGCTGCGGGCTTGGGCCTACGGTGCAGCGCCCCAGATTGAGGTTGTTGGCCTTAATGATCTATGCGCTCGCGATTTGTGCGCCCATCTGTTTGAATATGACAGTATATTTGGCCCATTTCGGGGCGATGTCACGCTGACTGACACTGCCCTTGTGATCAACGGCACTCCGATCCCTCTGCACACAACCGACAATTTAAGTACGTTAGATCTGTCTGGCGTCGATGTCGCGATGGAATGTACGGGTACAGCGGGCACTGTGGCGATTGCGGCGCGTGGTTTGATCGCAGGTGCTAAGCGCGTTCTGATTTCTGGTCCATCAAATGCGGCGGATATTACACTTGTGATTGGCGCGAATGACCACCTGTTGGCGGATCAAAAGATCGTCTCAAATGCATCCTGCACGACGAACGCGCTTGCGCCCTTGGTTAAGCTAATCGACGATACTTGGGGCCTCAAGACCGGGTGGATGACGACGATCCATTGTTATACTGGCAGCCAGCCCACAATCGACGCACCGCGTGGTGATTTTGGCCGCAGTCGGGCGGCATCCTTGTCGATGGTGCCCACGACGACATCGGCGCATGAACTGCTTGATCAGGTTCTCCCGCAGACGGCTGGCCGTGTTGAGGGAGCAGCGGTGCGTGTCCCTGTCGCGTCTGTCTCAGCGGTTGATCTGACCGTAACGCTTGAAGCCAAAGTGGCCTTGGGTGATGTGCAGGCCGTTCTGGCCGCCCAAACTGGCATCATCGGGTCCACCGATAAGCATCTTGTGTCGACTGATTTGCGAGCGCGCCCTGAAAGTTTGATCGTTGCGCTACCAGAAACCCGCCTAACGCAGGGCGATCTTGTGCGAGTCTTCGGTTGGTATGACAACGAGTGGGGCTTTTCGAACCGGATGCTGGACATGGCCACGCGGATGGGATGACGACTAAAGGAGCAGCGTAAATGGACTGCATTCGGTACTCTGCCACTGCCAGTGCAACTTTTGACGATATCGAATATCTGGAGAAAAATAGGGGGTGCGGGAGGCTTTTGTTAGAGATTAATGCCACCTCATCAGGCGATATGGCTACAAAATTTATCTAATCTAAACAGATTTTGTTTTACTATTTTGGAAAACTAATTAGCTTTTTACGAATTATGTATAGCCAAAAAGAAATTACCAATGAGAATTTTGCCAGTTCTGAGCTTGTTCGTTTCGACGTCTATTTTGGCTGCTTGCGGGGGTGGGTCAACTGGATCAACCGCATTTACGGCAACTGGGCCACTTACAATCGCTAATCTTAATGAGGGAGCAGAGGCGATTTTCGATTTCGGTGTGGTGTACGGTACGGGTCCAAGTGTCGGGGGAAATGTGGCTGCGCTAACGGCTAAAGGATCAGCGAGCTATGCTGGTTTTATGTTTACAGAGCCAAACAATTTCTCTGAGATCCTTATCGGTCGCACGCGGATCAACGCAAACTTCGCAAATGGTGGCAGTCTAACGGGTGACGTCACTAACTTTGCTCTTGTTCCTGAAGTCGAAGGTGGGGATAGCGATGTGTTCAAACCGATTCCGGCAGATACTAAAATCACATCTGTTGCAGGATCGCTGGTATTGTCAGATGGCAGCTTTAAAACAGTCGCAGGGGTTGCCCAGATCAGTATTGCTGTTGCTGGAAACGTAATGCTTCCTGCGGCATCTATTGAAGCTGACGCTGATGAAGCATTTGTTGTTTCTGGCGAAATGGATGCGTTTGTGACGGAAGCTGGTGACTTTGTTGCATCTGGTGACCTTGTCGGGACAGGGCCTACCCTAACGAC
>JAPKCP010000132.1 GCA_028822885.1 Yoonia sp.
CTGGAAGGCCAGTCTGCGTTGAATATGCTGGAAACCGTCATCCAAGATATTACCAAACTCCCCAACGGGAACCTTGCCGTCACGTTGCTGGCAAAGTCCCTGCCAATTTGGGCTGAGATCACGCCGCTTTCAGTCCATAAGTTGGGGCTTGAGGTTGGCCAAACGGTCTTTGCGATCTTTAAAGCGACAGCTGTTGGCCCTGTCTAAATCGGCGGTTTTGCTTTTTCGAGATACGCATCCATCGCAGGTTTATAAGCGATCAGCTCTTTTGCGACCTCAGCATGTGTCCGCAAACGTGCGTCATAGGCAAGCACAGCGTCGGGCCAAGTGACTGGCAAACCAATTGCCGTCTCAAACGCTTTGATCCACGCAAATGTCACAGCAAACCCGCAGTCACACATCCAGAGCGTATCGCCGTCCAGCGGATTAGTGGACAATAACACAGCAAGCGACGCGAGATGTTTTGAGATCGCAAGGCCACCCGCCGTAACGGCATCATTGTTGCGCGTCACAAAAGCCACTTGCGGATAAATTGCCCTGACTGCGGGTTCTAACCGAGTGTCATGCATCCGGCTTTTCTCACGGGCTTTGGCGCGCAATTGCACAGTGAACGGCAGCATCGGCACATCAGGAAAGGCTTCTTCGATGTATTCTGCGATGGCCTCTGAATCTGCCAAGGTCAAACCATCATGGATCATTGCGGGCAGGTTACCAGATGGGATCAGCGCTTTGTATTCAACAGAACCGTAACCACCGGGTGGCGGTAGTTCTGTGAAGGGAACGCCTTTGTGGCGCAGCAAAATGCGCAGCTTGGCATTATAAACCGAGACGGGAACAGCGTAGATCGTCAGCATCGTAAAGTCCTTCAAAGCAAAAGGCCGACCATGTTCCCATGATCGGCCTAGTTTTTAGTTAGGCGGATTATTCAGCCAAAAGCTGCCACTTTACGCCAAGTTCTTCAAAGAAACCCTGCTCTTGCTTGAGGGTGATCCATGTGTTGACGTAGTTGATCCAGACTTGGTCAGCCTGTGGCAACAGCATCGCGATTGGTGTTGGCGCACGGCCTGCATCGACTGGGACGATCATCAATTGGTCGTATTGATCAACCAGTTTGTTCGCCTCAACGTTTGACGTGATACTTGCATCTGCACGACCCACAAGAACTTCTTGGAAGTCGCGGGCAGGGGCTTCAACGATCCGGTGCTCTGCGTCTGGGAAGAACAGTTTCACTTGGGCTTCTTGTGTTGTGCCCAATGTCGCGGCGACGGACACGTCAGCTGCGTTGAGGTCTTCCCAAGATGTGAAGCGGTCTGCGTTTTCTTTCAGCGTCAGTGGCACTGTCGCAAGTGAGAAATAGCTGTCGGAATAACCAGCCGCTTTGGCACGGGATGGCGATACAGAGGCGGACCCTGTGATGTGGTATTGGCCTGCAGTGATGCCGCTAACGATTGTTTTCCAATCGGTCGCCACGAATTCAATCTCAACACCCAAATCTTCGGCAAGCTGTGTCATCACGTCAATGTCATAGCCAATGTAGCCGTTGGTCGCGATGTCTTTCATCGTCATCGGGTTCCAGTCGCCGGTCGTACCGACCTTTAGTACGCCGCCACTGAGGATATCGCTTAACGCAGACTGTGCGTTGGCGGATACTGTGCTGGCAGCCAGAATAACCGTCGCTGCAGCAATTTTGAAGAATTTCATAGGATTTCCCTTTTCGTTTGAACGTTGGTACCTAGTTTGCCTTAGAGCAGCGACAATGCAAAGAGTTGACGCTTTTTAAATTTTTCGCCATCCCCGTCACGGCTGCGTGATCTGACCAAGGACGACCCGATGACTGATCCCAAAACGCCACTTATCACGATGCGAGATGTGTCAAAATACTTTGGCGACTTTCAAGCCCTGAAGGCTGTAAACCTTGACGTGGCGTTGGGGGAAAGGGTGGTTGTCTGTGGGCCATCTGGCTCTGGGAAGTCCACTTTGATCCGGTGTATCAACCGGTTAGAGGCACATGAGAGCGGTGAGATCGTCGTGGATGGCACTATCTTGACTGACAACAAAGAAAGCCTTGATAAAATCCGAGGCAACGTTGGGATGGTGTTTCAACAGTTCAATTTGTTCCCACATTTGACCGTGTTAGAAAACTTAACCTTGGGACCCCGCCGTGTATTGGGTCTGTCAGATGTCGAGGCAGACGAGCGCGGCATGAAGTATCTAGAGCGCGTGCAAATTCCCGATCAAGCGGGTAAATTTCCGCGCCAACTGTCGGGTGGCCAACAACAAAGGGTCGCAATAGCGCGGTCCCTTTGCATGGAGCCGCGGATTTTGTTGTTTGATGAGCCGACCTCCGCGCTTGATCCTGAGATGATCGCCGAAGTGCTTGATGTTATGACCGAACTCGCGTCCTCAGGTATGACCATGATTGTTGTCACGCACGAGATGGGCTTTGCCCGCAGGGTGGCCGATACAATGGTGTTTATGGACAAAGGTGAAATCGTAGAGGTTGGTCCCCCAGAAGACGTCTTTACAGCGCCAAAATCCCAACGGTTTGCGACGTTCCTACAACAAATTTTGAACCACTAAGGACGTGCTGATGAAACGTTTTATGATCTTTGCCTCCTTGATCCTGCTTGCTGGCTGTTCTGGTAATTGGGGCTGGCACGTTGTTGACCCAACCAACCCTAAAGGGCTGATTAACCTTAAATTTATGTTCAGTGGGATGTACTACACGATCCTGCTGTCTGTGACCGCAATTTGCATTTCCGTGGTGGTGGGCCTGCTTGTCGCGTTGCCGGGGTTGTCCGATAAAAAGGGCTGGCGGGCGTTTAACCGGATCTATGTTGAAATCGTTCGGGCGGTGCCGATCCTCGTGCTCATTTTGTGGGTCTACTATGGCTTACCAACGCTGTCGGGGATCACGTTGAATGTGTTCTGGGCGGGTGTACTGGCGCTGGCACTGTCTGACAGTGCGTTTCAGGCTGAGATTTTTCGGGCAGGCATTCAATCCATTAGCAAAGGGCAATACGAGGCAGCGCAGTCTGTCTCGCTCAATTATCGCGACACGATGCGGTATGTTATCCTGCCGCAGGCAATTCGGCGCATTTTACCTGCGTTGGGTAATCAATTGGTCTACATGCTCAAAATGTCCTCACTGGTGTCAATCATCGGCATGCAGGAACTCACCCGAAAGGCCAATGAATTGTCAGTTTCTGAATATCGCCCGCTTGAAATTTACACGGTGCTGGTCCTTGAATACCTCGCCTTGATCCTGATTGTTTCAGCTGGCGTGCGCTGGTTTGAACGCCGCTTGAAGGCGTCCGAAGCATGAGCGCCGTACGGGACCAAGACCTAACCGAAGGATCGCTTGGCGGGCATTTTCGAAAACTCGCGATCCCAGCTGCACTTGGGATGCTTTTCACGACGCTTTACAACGTTGTAGACGTTTATTGGGCTGGGCGGTTGTCGACAGAAGCGCAAGCGGGTCTTGCCGTTGGCTTCCAAGCCTTTTTCATCATGATGGCGGTTGGCTTTGGCCTTAGCTCAGCGATGTCAGCCCTGGTGAGTAATGCAAAGGGGGCCAAGAATAGCGGCGAAGCCAGAAGTTTTGCGGCGCAGGGCATTACATTCGGTGTGATAGCTACGCTTGTGCTGATGGTTGTTGGCTGGTTCGGTGGGCCATACCTGATCGCCTTGGTGTCAGAGCCGGGCGGGTACCGCGATGCTGCGACGGGCTATTTCCGTTGGTTAATTTTCTCGTTGCCGGGGTTCATTCTGGCCTACGGAATAAACGGCGTATTGCAGGCGCACGGTGACACCGTGACGTTGCAACGTGGTCAAATGGCTGCGTTTTTCTTGAATGTTGTTTTGAACCCGTTGCTGATGTTTGGTGTACCGGGAATCTGGGACGGCATGGGCTTTAACGGGATCGCACTGGCGACTGTGATCAGCCAGACAAGCGTTATGGTTTGGGTGGTTTGGAAGGTTCTTGATCTTGATATAATGAAAAATATCAAACGGATAGAGTTCGTACCCCAAGCACAAAAGCTCAAAGAAATTACAGCTCAGTTACTGCCGGCAAGTACTGCGATAATGGTGATGTTTATCTCTGGTTTTGTGGTGCAGTACGCGCTCAAGGGCTTTGGAGGGCACGCAATTGCGGCCTACGGGATCGCGCTCCGGATAGAGCAAATTTTGCTACTTCCTGTTCTTGGTATGACGGGCGCACTTTTGCCGATTATTGGCCAAAACTTTGGATCATCTAACTTGCCTAGGGTTCGCAGCGCTTTGTTTTTGTGCTGGAAAATTGGGTTTACGATGTCGATATTGGCAATGCCTGCACTGTGGTTCGGTGGGCGTTACGCGATGGCGCTTTTCACTGACGATCCCGATGTCATCAACGTGGGTGTCAGTTACTTGCGGGTCGATAGCTTTCTTTTCCCAATCTATATGATGCTGTTTTCCATCAACTCATTTTTGCAGGGCTTGAAGAAACCGATCTGGACGCTTTGGATAAGCATTTACCGGCAAGGTTTTGGGATAGCGCTGTTTATTTGGGTATTTGTTGGGCTGCTCGGCTTTGATGTCTGGGGCGTTTGGTTTGGAATCGCGACGGCAGTGGTCAGCGGTTGGCTCATCGCGATGGCAGTCGCATGGTCTGTTGCAAAACGCGAAATTGGCGGGTTGTGGGGCTAGAACGCCTCGTCGACAACTGACTGCATCGAAACGTGCGTGGATGTGTTTGCGACGTGTGGCAGGGCCGATATTTTTTCGCCCAACACACGTCGGTACCCATGAATATCTGCGGTACGCACCTTGAGTAGATAATCGAACGCACCGGCGATCATGTGACACATCTCGATTTCGGGTGTTGCGCGGACGGCAGTATCGAAAGCAAGCAGCGCTTTTTCAGTGGTGTCGTTCAGTTTGACCTCAATGAATGCGACGTTGCTTAGTCCCAACTTAACAGGGTCAACGACCGCACGAAATCCAGTGATATACCCGTTGTCTTGTAGGCGCTTAAGGCGGACCTGACAGGGTGTTTTCGTCAATCCGACCTTATCTGCCAAAGCAGTTACAGAGATTCGGCCATCGACCCGTAGAATTTTAACAATTTCGATATCAAATCGGTCAAGTTGGCTTTTGCTATCCGCGTCAGAGCGTCTATCGTCCATTATTCTGATCCATTTTGGTTCTTTTTGAGGCACCTTGTTTATATTATGGTCGAATTGCCTAATGCAAGTACGCTATGTTCCATCATCACCTTAAAAAGGCTTCAGACATGCAAACCCTCTCAGATATTCGTGAAGTTATCCGCGCAAACCACTTACGTGATGAGGATGCGGTCTTGGGTGACATTGTGAAGCGTGCGGATCTTTCAGAAGACATGCGGGCTGCATCCGTAGTGCGTGGGACACGTTTGGTCGAAGCCATTCGCAACGACAGCCGTCCGGGTTTGATGGAGGTCTTTCTGGCCGAATACGGGCTGTCTACCGACGAAGGTATCGCGCTGATGTGCTTGGCTGAGGCCCTTTTACGGGTCCCTGACGCAGATACGATTGACGCCTTGATCGAAGACAAAATCGCCCCTTCGGCATGGGGGACGCACTTGGGCAAATCCAGCTCTTCGCTGGTGAATGCATCGACTTGGGCGCTCATGCTGACGGGTAAGGTTTTGCAGGACGGTAAGGGGATGGCGTCCGTGCTGCGGTCTGCTGTGAAACGGCTTGGCGAACCTGTGATCCGCGTCGCAGTATCCCGTGCTATGCGCGAGCTTGGTGCGCAATTTGTCTTGGGTGAGACGATCGCATCCGCTGTGCAACGCGGGCGTAAACGCGAAACCAAAGGGTACACCTTTTCATATGATATGTTGGGTGAGGCTGCGCTGACAGCCAAAGACGCGCAGGCATATTTTGACGCATATGCGGACGCGATTGGGTCGCTGGCTGGCGAATGCCGGTCTGATGATATTCGCCAAAATCCTGGTATTTCTATCAAACTGTCCGCGCTGCATCCACGCTATGAGGTTAGCCAGCGTGACCGCGTTCTGTCAGAGCTGACTGCACGGACACTGATCCTTGCCAAGCAAGCACGCGACGCGGGAATGGGCTTGAACATCGACGCGGAAGAGGCTGATCGCCTTGATCTTTCCCTTGATGTCATTGAGGCGGTTCTGGCCGACGAAAGCTTGCGTGGATGGGACGGTTTTGGTGTCGTTGTGCAGGCTTATGGTAAACGCGCGACGTGCGTTATTGATTGGCTTTATACGCTAGCAACGCAACTGGACCGTAAGATTATGGTGCGGCTTGTGAAGGGTGCCTATTGGGACACTGAAATCAAACGCGCGCAGGTGGAAAGCCTCCGTGGCTTCCCTGTGTTCACGCAGAAAGCCGCGACAGATGTGTCCTATATTTGTTGTGCCAAACAGCTTTTGGGGATGACGGACCGCATCTATCCACAATTTGCGACGCACAATGCGCATTCTGTTGCTGCCGTATTTGAGGTTGGTGCAGACCCAACGACCTATGAATTTCAACGGCTTCACGGCATGGGTGAGGCATTGCATGACACGGTTATCAAGCAAAACCAAACGCGCTGCCGCATCTATGCGCCTGTCGGGGCCCATGAAGATCTACTCGCATATCTGGTGCGTCGCCTGTTGGAAAATGGGGCCAATAGTTCGTTTGTGAACCAGATTGTTGATGAAGACGTGCCACCGCATGTGGTGGCGTCTGATCCGTTCGCAGCGATCAAACCCGGGCAGATGCCTGTCCTTGCACCAAGTGACCTATACGCGCCCGAACGCCCTAATTCGATTGGGTGGGATTTGCATGACCAAGATGATCTTGATGCGATAGAAGCGGCACGGACGCCATTTGCCACGACACAATGGCAAGTTGGACCACTCGTTGTCGCCGAAGGTGCGATTGGTGAAGTTTTAGCGGTGCAAAACCCAGCTGATCTCCGCGACACGATTGGATTAGTTCAATTCAGCTCAGAAGAAACTGTGAAGACTGCAATTGATAACGCACGAAAATGGGAGGCGAGCCCAGCTGAAAGGGCTGCAATCCTCAACAAAGCCGCTGATCTTTATGAAAAGTATTTTGGTACGTTCTTTGCGTTGCTAGGCCGTGAAGCTGGCAAAACGCAGTTGGATGCCATTTCAGAACTACGTGAAGCAGTCGATTTTCTGCGGTATTATGCAGCCCGCGCACCGGAGTTGACGCACCCAGCGCGTGGTATTTTCACCTGCATTTCACCTTGGAACTTCCCACTTGCGATTTTCACAGGTCAGATTGCTGCGGCTTTGGCCGCTGGCAACGGTGTTCTTGCTAAGCCTGCTGAATCGACATCGCTCACAGGCATTTTCGCGGCACAGCTTTTGCATGAGGCAGGTGTACCGATTGCGTCGCTTCAGTTGCTGACAGGCGAGGGCGTAGATGTCGGAACTTGGTTAACCCAATCGGACAAAGTTGATGGCGTTTGTTTCACAGGATCAACACGCACAGCCCAAGCGATCAACCGCAATATGGCCGCGCATATGGCCCCAACCGCGCCGCTAATCGCCGAAACTGGTGGGTTGAACGCAATGATTGTCGACAGTACCGCCCTTCCTGAACAGGCGGTTAGCGATATTGTTGCGTCGGCTTTTCAATCGGCAGGGCAGCGCTGTTCGGCCTTACGCGTCCTGTACTTGCAAGAGGACGTTGCAGATGCGTTTCTTGAGATGCTCTTTGGGGCGATGGATGAACTGGTTATCGGTAATCCGTGGCATGCAAAGACAGATATTGGTCCCCTGATCAATGCGTCTGCTAAGTCCGGGATCGAAGCGCACGTTAATCCATTCGGACAAGCGGGCCGGGTTCTTAAGCATATGCCTTTCCCGGCAGGGGGCTACTTTGTCCCACCATGTGTCCTTCAGATCAATGGTATTGGTGATTTGAAGGAAGAGATTTTTGGACCAGTGCTGCACGTCGCACGGTTTAAATCTGATGAGCTGGATCAGGTGATTGCTGACATCAATGCAAGTGGGTTTGGATTAACCTTCGGTATTCACACACGGATCGATGACCGGGTGACTGATGTGACGCGAAAGTTAAAGGTTGGCAATATTTACGTAAACCGAAACCAGATTGGCGCTGTTGTTGGATCACAACCCTTTGGTGGTGAGGGTCTTTCTGGGACAGGGCCAAAAGCAGGTGGGCCTGATTATGTTGTGCGTTTCACAGATCCTGGACGCGCTGTTGCACCAGACAAAGATCCGCATTCAGCTGCACACGGCGCCGTACAAGCGGAACTCGACAAGGCAACTGTTCCGGCGGCACCGCTTTCCGTCACAGCACTGCCGGGACCGACGGGAGAATCAAACATGCTGTCGATCTTTGGGCGTGGAAAGGTTCTTTGCCTCGGTCCCAGCGACATGATGGCACAAGATCAAGCGCGGATTGCAAAGGCCGCGGGATGCGCCGTTGTGATGTTGCCATCTGGCATTGACGCGGATGCACTGAAGCACTTGGAGGGGATCGACGCGGTCGTGTCCTACGCGGATGATGAAACGCTAAGGTCATATCGGATCGCGCTGGCGGACAGAACGGGCAAGCTCGTCCCTCTGTTAGCAGAGCACAACCTCGCAGAGCGGTGCCGGTTAGAGCGGCATATTTGTATCGACACCACAGCTGCTGGGGGGAACGCGAGCTTGTTAGCATCGGTTTGATTGTGCAGGCCTGTAGTTGGTGTGGTTGCCGTCGATAATGGCTTGACGGCCATGGTGACACACCATAACCACACGCAAGGATGGCGAGTTGGTAGAGTGGTTATGCAGCGGATTGCAAATCCGTGTACGCGGGTTCGATTCCCGCACTCGCCTCCAA